>JAEYYS010000183.1 GCA_023428335.1 Verrucomicrobiota bacterium
GTTGAACCACTGCGTGAAACGCTGTTTGAGCGTCTTCATGAACAGCGAGATGTCCCACATCCGCCGCAGGTAACGCTCGCGCACCGCCGCCTGCGCCAGGGCCACGCTGGCGGCGGCTGCGCCCGCCTTGGCCACCAGCTCCAGGTCATCTTCCAGGCGCGTCGCCTCCAGATCGCCGAGCGACTCCCTTACGAGGGTCACCAGCTGCGCATTGGACGGCATCACCTCCGGCTTCTTCGGCACCCCGACGAGCAGGTGGAAGTGGTTGGACATGACGCAGAACGTCACCACCCGCAGTCCGCAGAAGCGCTCATACATGCGCATGAAGCGCACAAAGGCCTGCTTCTCTGCCACCCCAAAGACAAAGTCGCGATTCACCACCCGCGAGACGCAGTGGTAATAAGCCGTGCCCGAGCACGCCCCGTCCGGCGCCTTGAGCCGCTTTTGACGCATGTTCAAAGCCTAGCAAAGCCAGCCGCCGCGTCAACCCTTTTCTCAATAAAGGGACAGACACTCTATAGAGAATGTCAGCAAAACTCTTTGACGCTGACCAGTGGCGCCGCGACGAGGGCGAGCCGGCTGCAACTGGCCATGAAAAGGATGGTGGTTCCGCCGGCGTTTCGGTAGTTTCGCCGCCATGTCCTGCGCTCGCCTTCTTGCTCCTGCGTTGTTTACCCTGCTCACCGCGGCTGCCGCTGAACCGGTGCGGTTGGCCCAGACGCCGGCCCTGTCGCCCGATGGCAAGACGCTGGTCTTTGCCTGGCGCGGCGATCTCTGGAGCGTGCCCAGCAAGGGCGGCAGCACGCGCCGGCTGACCGAACATCCGGCACTGGATTCCACCCCGGTGTTTTCGCCCGATGGTCGCCAGATCGCCTTCCTCAGTGAGCGGCAGGACGGTCGCCAGATCCACCTGATGCCGGCCACCGGCGGCGCGCCGCGCCAGCTCACCTGGCACAGCGAGGGCTACGACCTCGCCGGCTGGACCCCGGACGGCAGCCGGCTGCTGGTCAGCGTGGTGCGTGACCACACCTGGACACGCGGCTCGCGCTCGGCGCGCCTGGCCCTGGTCGAGGTGCAGCAACGCCAGGCCGAACAGGTGCTGCTCGATGATGCCGCGGCGGAAGCTGCGCTGTCGCCTGACGGCCAAAAGATCCTCTTCGTCCGCGAGGGCGAATCCTGGTGGCGGCAGGGCTACCGCGGCGCCCGTGCCGGTCAGATCTGGCTGTTGAATCAGGCGGATGGCTCCTGCCAACAAGTGCTCGGTGGCGACACCGAGAATCGTTTCCCGCTCTGGAAACCCGATGGCTCGGGCTTCTACTTCACCCGCAACCGCGATGGCGCCTTCAATCTTTGCGAGCACGATTTCGCCAGCAGCCAGACCCGCCAGATCACCGCCTTCAAGACCGACTCGGTCGTCTTCCCCACCCTGTCGAAGGATGGTTCCACCCTGGTCTTCCGTCACCTCGCCGATCTCTACCGCTGGCAGCCCGGCCAGGACCGGGCTCCGGAACCCATCCGCATCGAGCACCAGGGCGACCCCGCCGACAGCCCCATCCAGCGTCGCGTGCTCGAGCGCGCCACCCGCATCGCCTTCACCGCCGACGGCCTGCAGATGGCCTTTCTCGCCGATGCCGACGTCTGGGTCATGGACACCGAACTGCGCGAGCCACGCCAGGTGACACGCACCCCCGAGGAGGAGCGCGACCTCGTCTTCGCCCCCGATGGCAAGTCGCTCTGGTTCGTCAGCGACCAGGGCGGCCAGGCCGATCTCTGGAAGGCGGTGCCGGAGTCACCAAGCAAGCCCTGGTGGGAAAACAGCGCCTTCAAGCTGGAAAAAATCACCGATGATCCGGCGGTCGAAAGCGGCCTGCAGTTCAGTCCCGATGGCAAACGCCTGGCTTGGCTCAAGGAGCGCGGCGATTTCTGGCTGGCCGATGCCGACGGCAAAAACGCCCGGCGCCTGTTTGCCTCCTGGAACAAGCCCAGCTTCAGCTTCTCACCCGATGGCCAGTGGCTGGCCTACGCGCAGAGCGATGAATGGTTCAACAGCGACATCTGGCTGCTGCCGGTCGATGGTTCGAAGCCGCCCTTCAACTTGTCGCGCCACCCCGACAATGACGAGGCCCCGGCCTGGTCACCCGACGGTCGCCTCATCGCCTGGACGGGTCGACGCGACAACGAGGAGGTCGACATCCATTATGTCTGGCTGCGTGGCCAGGACGATGAGCAGTCGCGGCGGGAACGCACCCTGATCAAGGCTAGGGAGAAGCTGGCGAAAGCAGCACCCAAGGCAAACCCCAAGGCACAAGATCCCAAAGTCCAAGGAAGCTCCAAAGCCGAAGATCCCAAGGCTCAGGCCGGCGCTCAGGCCCCGGCGAAGGCCGAACCCAAAGCGGAACTCAAGGTCCAGGCCGCGGCGGATTCGAAGCAACCGGAAAAGACCGCGCCAAAGGCGGCAGCGAAAGCCGAGCCCAAACCCGAGCCCAAGGTGGCGGCGAAGCCCCTGCCGATGGATCTGGAGGACATTCACGAGCGCATCCGGCGCATCCGCCTGCCGAACACGGCCGAGGCCGGGCTGACCTGGTCGCCCGACTCCAAAAAGCTCGCCTTCAGTGCCACGATCGACGGCAAGCGCGGCACCTACACGCTCGAATTCCCGGATGAGCTGAAGCCCAAGCTGCTGGCAACGACAACCTTGACCGACACGCGCTGGCTCCAGCAGGGCAACCTGCTGGTCGGTCTGAGCGAGGGCCTGCCGGCGAGTCTCTCCGCCACGGGCAGCCTGAGCACCTGGCGCTTCCGTGCCCTGCAGGCCACCGAGCGGGCGGGTCGCCAGCGCGCGGTCTTCGATCTGTGCTGGCGGGTCATGCGCGATCACTACTACGACGAGCGGCTCGGCAACCGCGACTGGAATGCCGTGCGCGCCAAGTATGCCGACCTCGCCGCCGCCGCGCCCGATCTGCGCGCGGTGCAGGAACTCGTCCACCTCATGCTCGGCGAATTGAACGGTTCGCACCTCGGCTTCATGCTCGATGCCACCGCCGCCAGTGCACCGCCATCTCCGGCCTGGCGCGAAGAGACCGCCCACCTCGGCCTGCGCTTCGATCCCGCCCACGCGGGTCCGGGCTGGAAGGTGCGTGATGTCCTGCCCAAGGGACCGGCCAGCCATCGCCTGCGGCGCATCCTGCCCGGCGAACTCATCCTGCGCATCGACGGCCGCGAGACCCGGCCCGGCCAGGATGTCAGCGAGCTGCTCAACGGTCCGCTCGATCGCGACATCCATCTGCGCGTGCGCGCCACCGACGGCAAGGAGCGCGAGGTCAGCCTGCGGCCGATCAGCTACACGGCCGCGCGCGGCCTGCTCTACGACCACTGGATCAAGGCCAACCGCGCCCGGGTCGAACAGGACTCCGGCGGCAAGCTCGGCTACCTGCACATCAGCGCCATGGACAGCGCCAGCTTCCACAAGTTTCAGGAGGAACTCTATGCCGCCGGCGCCGGCAAAGACGGCCTGATCATCGATGTCCGCGAAAACGGCGGCGGTTCAACAACCGATCACCTGCTCACCGCCCTGACGCAGCCGCGTCACGCCCTCACCCTACCGCGCGGCGGCGACCGCATCGGTTACCCGCAGGACCGCACCATTTACGCAGTCTGGGACAAGCCGGTGACCGTGCTCTGCAACCAGAACAGCTACAGCAACGCCGAGATCTTCAGTCACGCCATCCGCTTGCTGAAACGCGGTCAGGTGGTCGGCACGCCCACCGCCGGCGGCGTCATCAGCACCGGCAGCACGCGCATCCTCGACGTCGGCAGTCTGCGTCTGCCCTTCCGCGGCTGGTATGGCTTGGAGTCCGGGCTCGACATGGAACTCAACGGGGCCCAGCCCCACCACGTCGTCTGGCCCGAACCCGGCGACGCCGCCAAGGGCATTGACCGCCAACTGAGCAAGGCCATCGAGGTTCTGCAAGCCGAGGTCGCAGCCTGGACCAAGCGCCCGCAACCGAAGCTGCGCAAGGCCAGCGAGCGCTTCAGCGGGGCCGACTGACCTGACTGACCTGACTGACTCGTCCGGCTCCTCAAGCCGCGCCGCTCTTTTTCTCCTTCTCCGCCGCGCGTGCCGCGGGCGTGTAGTAGTAGCTGGCGTAGTTGTAGTACGTGTACTCCTTGAGGTTGGTCGACGAACGGTTGAGGATGACCCCGCCGACGTTGACCTGGCGTTCATACAGCGTGTCGAGGGCCTTGCCGCTGAGGCGGGCCAGGGTCGAGGACATGCGCACGACGAAGAGCACGGTGTCGAGCTTGGGCGCAAAGCTGCCGGTATCGTCGGCGACCAGCACCGGGGCGCTGTCGAAGATGACGTAATCGTAGTCGGCGGCCATCTCCTTGAGCACCTCGTCGGCGGTCTTCGACAGCAGCACCTCGGAGGTCTGGTCGATCACCTCGCCGCGCGCCATCAGCTTGAGATTGGGGATGCCGGTGTCCTGGACCGCATCGCGCCAAGGGATCAGGCCGCGCAGCACCTCACTGAGGCCGGGCGTGTTGGGCAGCTTGAACAGCTCGCTGACACCGCCGCGGCGCAGGTCGCAATCGGCCAGCAGCACGCGCGCGCCGCCGAGCGCCATGGTGACCGCCAGGTTCGAAGTGACGGTGGTCTTGCCCTCGTTCGGCACGGCACTGGTGACCAGGATGGTCTTCGGCGGGGTGCCCTGCCAGTTCTTGAAGAGGATCGACGAACGGACGTTGCGGAAGGCCTCGGCGTAGAGGTGGCGGGTGTCGTTGGACTGGAGCAGGGCGACATCGCCGCGCTGCTTCTGCTCGGGGATCTGGCCGAGCACGGACTCGGCCGGGAACAGCGCCTGGAACTCGCTGAACGAGTTCATGCGGTCGTCGAGGCGGTCGAAGATGAGCAGGATGATCATGCCGCCCATGAGGCCGGCAAGCATGCCGCCGAGCAGGGGTTTGACCGGCTCCAGCTCCTCCTTGAGGGCATCCGAGGCGGGTTCCTGGACCGCGACATAGTCGGTCTGGATGTTCTGCATCTGCTGGAACTTGACGACCATTTCAAACATCTGGTCGTGGGCCAGCTTGGCAGTCTTGTACTCCTCCTCGAGTCGCTCATGCTCGGCGAGTTTGGCGCCGAGTTCGAGCGCCTCCTTCTCCTTCTCGGCGATCTGCTGGTCGAGGCCGCGGATGCGCCGCTCGAGGTCGGCCATCTGGCCGCGCAGTTCCTTGAGGATTTCCTCCTGGAAATTCGCCAGCAGGCGGCGGGCCGACTCGATGCGCTCGTCGACCTCGACCACCGACGGATGCTGTGCCTTGAACGACTTGAGCAGCTTGGTGCGCTCGTTCTGCTGACGGAACATCTCGTTGCGGATTTCCAGGTAGTTGCGTTCGGCGGTCGAGATGCCGAGGCTGGTGCGCGAGCTGGCCACCTGGGGCGTCGCCGCGGTGTCGGCGGCAGGGGCTGCGGTGGCACCGGCGGGAGCGGTGGCAGCACCGGCGGTGACGCTGGCCGCGCCTGCGAGGGCGGCGCGTTCGCGGTTGACCATGGCGGCGTCGACGTCCTCCAGGGCAAGGCGGATGTCATTCAGATCCGTGAGCAGGGCTTCCTTCTTGCCCTTCAGGTTGATCAGGAAGGCGGCGGCCTCGTTGTTGCCGTTGGTGAGGATGACGATGTTGTTGGCCTTGCGAAAGGCTTCCAGCTTTTCGCCACTGTCCTGCAGCTCGCGCCCCTTCTTGACGACGTTTTCCGTGAAGGTGTTGAGTGCCTTCTCCAGGCCCTGCTCGCGGATCTGTTGACGGAAGGCGATGAACTCATCGATCAGCGCCTGCAGGAAGATCTTCGTGTAGGCCGGATCCGGCCCGGTGGCGAAGACGTTGAAGATCGCCGAACCGCGGTTTTGGGCGACGCGGATCTCCACCTCGGAATCCTTGAGGTCGGGGTAGAGGGCGCGGATGCGCGCGAGCGCGCGTTTCTTCATCTCGGCGCTCTGCAGCGTTTCAATGATCGTGCCGTAGAAATCGACCATGATTTCCTGCCAGCCGGCGACCTCGCCCTGGGCGACCATGCGGCCGCCGGCGACGAGTTTGGCGAGTGACTTGTACTCGTCCGGCTTGCCGGTGATGAGCACAGCCTGAATGCAGATGCCAATGCTGGCGGTGAGCAGCAGGAACCACCAGCGGCGGCGGAAGAGGATCTGGTAGCGCTGCAGCTTGGCCGACGTCTCGTGGATGCGGCTGAGGTTGTGCGACTGGCCCTGGCCGGGCAGGGTCAGGT
>JAEYYS010000187.1 GCA_023428335.1 Verrucomicrobiota bacterium
GTGCGCAGGGCGTGGCCGAGGGTGATCTTCAACCCCTTGACCAGGGTCGAGAGGAAGAGTTTTTCGTGCCAGGCGAGTTTGGGGCGCTGAACGGTGACGGTGGCCATGGGGATTGTCTCAGCGGTTGAAGGCGATCAGGATCAGGGCGGTGAGCACGACGTTGGCCAGCGCAATCTCGAACATGAACAGCCAGCCGAGCTTCATGAGCTGATCGAAGCGGAAACGCGGCAGCGACCAGCGGATGAGGATGAAGAAGAGGATGAAGACGACGATCTTGGCGAAGAAGGTCGCGATGTGCAGCAGGCCCAGCCAGAGCGGGGTGTCGCCTGCTGTGTAGTGAAATTGAAAAACATCAAGCTGCAGGGGGGCGAGAAGCCAGCCCGTCCAATAACTTGTGCCGAGCCACGCGAGGAGGTGATCCAAGCCGAGCAATAGGCCGATTTTTTCGAACACGGGCCAGAACGGGATGCTCCAGCCGCCGAGGAACATCGTCACGGCCATGCCCGAGCCGATGATCATGGCCGCGTACTCGCCCATGAAGAAGAGCGCGAACTTCATCGAGCTGTACTCGGTGTGATAGCCGGCGACGAGTTCGGTTTCGCACTCGGCCATGTCGAAGGGCAGGCGGTTCGTTTCGGCGAACATCGCCACGACAAAGACGCAGAAGGAGATGACGATTGGCACCAGCAGCACCCAGCGTTCCAGGCTCAGGCCTTCGCCCCAGAGCGGCAGCAGCAGCCAGCCGTGGGCGTCCTGGAAGGCCGACATCTTCGACAGGTTCAGCTCGCCAAAGATCATCAGCACGGGCACGATCGACAGGCCCAGCGAGATCTCGTAGGAGATCATTTGGGCGCTGGAGCGCACGCCACCGAGGAAGGGGTACTTCGAGTTCGAGGACCAGCCGGCAATGACGATGCCGTAAACGCCGAGCGAGGCGATGGCGAAGACGAAGAGCGGGCCGACGTTGAGGTCGGCGATCACCGCCTTGACCGGTTGGGCCAGGCCGAGAAAGGAGAGGTCGAGCTCGCTGCCGAAGGGCAGAACGGCGCAGGTCATCAGCGCCGGCACGATGGTCAGGCAGGGCGCCAGCCAGAAGTAGAAGGTGTTGACCGTGCGCGGGGTGAAATCCTCCTTGAGGAAGAACTTCAGGCCGTCGGCCAGCGGCTGCACCAGGCCGCCGATGCCGAAGATCTGGATGTCCTTTTTCAGGCCGAACAGGGTCAGCGGGATGCCGACCCGGTTGGGACCGACACGATCCTGGATCACCGCGGAAAAACGCCGCTCCGCGTACACGGAGTAGGCGACCATCGGCATGATGACCAGAAAGGTCAGAAAGATGATTTTGACCACCGAAGTGATCAGCAGGACGGAGTCAAAGCTGGCGAGGAGGCTTGCCATGGGCTGCGCCATTATCAGGAAGGCACGCAGGCCAGCAACTCGAATTTGTGAAAAATTTCACAAGCTCACTCCAAGAGCTTGCGGCCAAGCGCCGGCACGACGCGTTTAAGCCGCCGTCGAAGGCTCGCCCAGCACCTCGCGCAGGCGGGTCGCGGTGGCCTGCCAGGCGTCTTCAGCGACGGCCGGCACAGCCTGCTCCAGCAGGGCCAGCCCGTCCTCGGGCAGGTTCACCCAGGAACGGCAGCCGCCGTAGCTTTTCGAGTAGGGGAAGGTCCAGCTCCGGGGTAGGCGCCTAGCACGGACGAGGGCGATGTGCAGGCAGCTCTCGTCGTCGTAGACGAAACGCTCGCGCACGACCTCCTCATTCCAGGCGTGCAGGGGGGCGATGGCCTCGACCCGGGCCCAGTCGGTGACTTTCCAGACCTGGGCGAGTTCGGCATAGCCGTCGATGTCGACGCGAGTGCGCTCCTCCTCCGGCGGAAAGGCGGTCGCCGTGAAATCACCGCGCAGTTTTTCCGCCTGGGTATGGAACCAGGTGGGGAAGAGGAAGAAGCCGCGGTGCTTCCATTCAAAACCGCCGCGGCCCTCATGAATGCCGCCCTTGCGCAAAATCAGGCTCTGCTGGCCGCTCGTCAGCAGGTCGCAGACGAGGGCCCATTCCTTGAAACCAACGGCGGTGGCGGGCGGGGCGGGGGGCATGTCAATAACGGGGGACAGTGGGATCGATGCGGTCCGACCAGAGGTCGATGCCGCCGCGCATGGACTGGGCGCGGGCAAAACCCTGCTGGCGCAGCCAGAGGGCGGCGCGCTGGCTGCGCATGCCGTGGTGGCAATAAACGATCAGGTGTTCCTCCGCCTCTGTGAAGCGGCGACCAGCGAGTTCGCCAAATTGCGACAGCGGCACCAGCTCGGCACCCTCGATGCGGCACAGGCGCCATTCGTCGTCCTCGCGACAGTCAATCAATCGCGGTGGTTTCGCCGAGGACCGCAGGTCGCGCACCTCCTCGACGCCGATTTCCAGGGGCAGTTCTTCGCCAGTCATGCTCAGGGGCGCACGGTGACCGGGGTGCCGATCTCGACGTTCTTGAAGAAGGTGGCGGCCATGTGCCCGGGCATGCGCACGCAGCCGTGCGAGGCCGGGTAGCCAGGCAGGAAACCCTCGTGCATGCCGGTGCCGCCGACGAAGCGCATGAAGTAGTGCATCTTCGAGCCCTCAAAGCGGGTGCCGGGCGGTGCCTTGTCCTTGGTGACGTCGATGTTGGCGACGACAATGTTGCCGTTGGCGTCGACGAAGTCGCCGTACAGGTTCGATTTGTGCCACTGGTTCTTCTGGATGATTTTGAATTTGCCGGTGACCGTGGCATGCTTCTCGTCGCCGGTCGACAGTGCCG
>JAEYYS010000191.1 GCA_023428335.1 Verrucomicrobiota bacterium
ACGAAATCCGCGCGGCCGGCGGCGACGCCGCCGAGGCGGCCTGCGTTGTCGGCGACGGGGCGGCGGTGACCGCCGTCTTGGATGGCATTATCGCCCGCCGCGGCCGCATCGATGTCCTGGTCAACAACGCCGGCATCGCCCACATCGGCACTCTGCTGACCACGACCGAAGCCGACCTCGACCGCCTCTACCAGATCAACATCAAGGGCGTCTTCCACTGCGCCCAGGCCGCCGTGCAGCGCATGGTCGCCCAGGGCGGCGGTGTCGTCCTCAACCTCTGCTCGATCGCCGCCAACATGGGCCTGCCCGATCGCTTTGCCTACTCGATGACCAAGGGCGCCGTGCTGACCATGACCTACTCCATCGCCAAGGACTTCATCGGCCAGGGCGTGCGCTGCAACTGCATCTGCCCGGCGCGCGTGCACACCCCCTTTGTCGATGGCTACCTGGCGCGCACCTACCCGGGGCGCGAGGCCGAGATGTTCGAGAAACTCAGCGCCGCCCAGCCCATCGGCCGCATGGCCAGCCCGGATGAGGTCGCCGCCCTCGCACTCTACCTGTGCAGCGACGAAGCCTCCTTCGTCACCGGCTGCGCCTACCCGCTCGACGGCGGCGCGGTCAACCTGCGCTGATCCCACGGCATCCCTGCAGCGGCCGGGCCCCAAACTTTTTGGAGCCCGGCTTGACTTTCCCTGGGGCGACGGCATCACATCCGCTCCTCTCCCGACTTCATGCCCGCCGCCAGCCCCCAACCCCTGTGGATCGTTCGTCGCTCCTCCATCCATCACCAGGGGCTGTTCGCCCGCTCCGACATTCCGGCGGACACTCCTGTCATCGAGTACGTCGGTGAAAAGATCACCAAGGCCGAGAGCGAGCGCCGCGGTCAGGCCCTGCTGGAGCAGTCGCGCGAGACCGGCGGCGCCGCCGTGTTCATCTTCACCCTCAACAGCCGCTATGACATCGACGGTGCCCACACCGGCAATGCCGCGCGCCTGATCAACCACTCCTGCGATCCCAACTGCGAGGCTTTCATCGAGCGCGGCCGCATCTGGGTTTACTCGAAGCGCGCCATCGCCAAGGGCGAGGAACTCACCTACAACTACGGCTTCGATCTCGACACCTGGGAAGACCACCCCTGCCGCTGCGGCACCGAGCGTTGCATCGGCTACATCGTCGACGAAGAACACTGGCCGAAGCTGCGCCGCATCCTCAAGAAGCGTGCGACGGCGACCCAGAAGCTCGCCGACCTCGAAGCGCGTGCCGCCGAACTGCAGCGCCAGCTCGATGAGTTGGATGCGGAACCGGTGGTCAAGAAGACGGTCAAGAAGACGGTCAAGAAGACGGTCAAGAAGGCTGCCGCCCCTCAGAAGCGCAGTCGCAAGTAGGTGCCGAGCACGGACTCGTGCGACCACACCGCCTGCTGACGGACCGAGAAGATCATGTAGAACAGGTCGAGATCGGCCTGGTCGGAAAGCCGGAAGGTCAGGCCGAGCGGCACCGCGCGGTTCTCCAGCGACTGCCGATTGGGCAGGTCGCTCAGCCATTCATGGCTGACAAAGCAGCGCGTCAGCGGCCCGAGCGGCTGTTTCAGCGTCCAGGCCGCCTGCAGGCGGTGGCGCGTGCGATGGATGTCGATCTCCTCGCGCTCGTTCCAACGCCACTCCATGCGGTTGCGCAGGTCCAGCCGCAGTTGCGGGCCCAGGTTGACATGCGGGTTGAGTTCCACCTCGGGTCGGCCCTGCCAGAAGCGTTCACCGGTGCTCGAACTCTCGATGCTGAGCAGCGACAGCCCCAGGCCAAGATCGAGCCAGGGCAGCAAAGCCTGGCGATGGCGCGGACTGGCGATCTGCACATAGGCCCCATCCTCGTCGTCGAGTCGGTTGCCCAGAAAGAGCCCGGTCGTCGAGGTCTCCGTCCGCCGGAATTCGAGCATGCTCCAAGCCCACCACTCATCCGCCCGCAGCGGCGCAGCGAGCAGGAGGAAGAGCAGCAGCAAACGGATCATGCAAGAGCCTGAAGCACGGTCGATGCCAGCCGGCAAGCCGGGATTGGGGGGCGGGAAAGGGCTGGGGCCGCTGATGGCTGATGGAGAGGCACCGGGCGGCCGGTCGGGCGGCGGCGCACACTGTAGGCGGGGGCAGCGACCCCGCGGTTCGGGCCTTGGGCGCAATTGGACGGAGCGCGAGTGTGCCGAAGGTCACTCGCTCTGGGAGGTGGCCGCACGCTGGATCCTGAGCGAGCAGGCTGCGCCATGCTCGCGCTCCAAAAAAACAGCGCCACCCGGGTGGGTGGCGCTGCAAGATCCGTCGCTGGAGCTGGCTCAGCCCTGGGACTTGAGGTCCTGATACATCTGGTAGCCCTGCTCGGGGGTCAGGCCCTCGTGCACCACGCCGCGCACCGCGCGCATCATCGCCACCGGCGCGTCGCTCTGGAAGATGTTGCGGCCCATGTCCACGCCGCTCGCACCCTGCTGGATGGCGCTGTAGCTCATCTTCAGCGCGTCGAGTTCCGGCAACTTTTTGCCACCGGCGATGACGATCGGCACCGGGCAGCAGGAGGTGATCGTGTCGAAGCCTTCTTCCGTGTAGTAGCACTTGACGACGTTGGCGCCGAGTTCCGCCATGATGCGGGTCGCCAGGCGGAAATACTGGGCGTTGCGCGCCATCGCGCGGCCGACGGCCACGACGCCCATGACACCGATGCCGTAGCGGCTGGCGGCGTCGACGAGGTCGGTCAGGTTCTTCAGGCTCTGGCGCTCGTAGGCGCTGCCGACGAAGACCTGCACGGCCAGCACGCTGGCGTTGAGGCGGATCGCCTCCTCAATGTTGAGGGC
>JAEYYS010000207.1 GCA_023428335.1 Verrucomicrobiota bacterium
GGTTGGAGGTGGCCAACGGGTTGCGCGCCGGCGGCTGCCGCGTGGTTTTTATCACCGGTGAGGCCGAGGAGGCGCGGGGGCAATTGGCACCGATTTCGGCGGATTGGGAGGTCTGGCATCAACGCCCCCTGCCCGAGTTGGCCGGCTTGCTGGGCGGGTGCAGTGGTTTTTTGGGTCACGACAGCGGCATGTCGCATCTGGCGGCGGCCTGCGGGCTGCCCTGCCTGCTGCTGTTTGGTCCCACCGATCCCGAGGTCTGGGCGCCGCCGCAGGCGGGGGTGCGTGTGCTGCGGGCCGCCGATGGCGATTTGGCGGCGCTTCCGGTGGACGAAGTTGCCCGGGCAGCCCGGCATTGGCTCGGGGAAATCGCGCCCGACGGCAAAGGCGTGTTGTGACGGTCGCGTGACGTGCTATGCGTCCGCTTCATGGACGCTCCCGCCACTCCTCGTTTTCGCACCCTCCTCATCCTCGGCGCCCCCGGCAGCGGCAAGGGCACCCAGGGCGTGGTTCTGGGCAAAATCCCGCGCTTCCACCACTTGGCCTGCGGCGACGTTTTTCGCTCGCTCGATACCCGCACCCCGCTCGGCCAGAAGTTCGTCGAGTACTCGAGCCGCGGCGAGCTGGTGCCCGACGACGTCACCGTTCAGCTTTGGCGCGCCAACATCATGCAGCGGGTCGACAGCCACGCCTTCAAGCCGGAGATCGACTTCCTCGTGCTCGACGGCATTCCGCGCAACGTTGAGCAGGCGAGGCACATGGAAGCGGACATCGAGGTGCTGAAGGTTTTCCATTTGTCATGCCCCGACCGCACCGAGTTGGCCCGCCGCCTGCGCAAGCGCGCTCTCAAGGACAATCGCTTCGACGACGCCAGCGAGACGGTCATTCAGAACCGCTTCGCCACCTATGAGGCGGAGACCAAGCCGATCCTGGATTATTACTCCGGTGACCGCATCGTCGAGATCGATGCCAGCCAGTCGCCCGCCAAGGTGCTCTATGACATCCTCGGCCACGTCATGCGCCTGGAGGCCTGGCAGCAGATCGAGAAGATGAATGCCTGAGGTCGCGTTCCTGCATGCGTCTGCTTTTCATCGGCACCGGCGACATCGGCCTGCCCAGCCTGGAGTGGCTCATCGCCACCCCCAAGCATGAATTGGTCGGTGTGGTCACCCAGCCCGACAAGCCGGCCGGTCGCCGGCTCGTGCTGACGCCGCCGCAGGTCAAGGTGCGTGCCCTGGCCGCCGGCCTGCCCGTGCTGCAGCCGCCGAAAATCCGCCATGCCGTCGAGGAGTTGCGCGCATTCGGTGCGGATGCCGCGATTGTTGCCGCCTACGGGCAATTGCTGTCGCCCGAGGTGCTGCGCGTACCGCGCCTGGGCTGCCTCAACCTGCATGCCTCGCTGCTGCCGCGTCATCGTGGCGCCTCGCCGATCCAGGCGGTGATCCGCGAGGGCGACGCCGAAACCGGCATGACGGTGATGTACATGGACGAGGGGCTCGACACCGGCGACATCCTGCTCATGGAGCGCACGCCGGTGCTGGCCGATGACACTGGCGGCCGCCTGCACGACCGGCTCGCCGCGCTGGCACCGGTCGCTTTGGAGCGGGCGCTCGACCTGCTGGAAGCAGGCTCCGCCCCGCGTGTGCCGCAGGATGCGGCCCTGGCCACGCACTGTGGCAAGCTGCGGCGCGAGGACGGCCGGCTCGACTGGTCGCGATCCGCGGTCGAACTGGAGCGCCTGGTGCGCGCCTACGACCCCTGGCCGGGCACCTTCACCCGGCTTGCGAACGGTGCGGCCTTGAAAGTCCATCGCGCCAGCGTGACGCCGGTTGCCGGAGCGACGGTGGCGCCGGGCGAGGTGCTGGTGGCCGATGCGAAAGCCGGTTTGATCGTCCAGTGCGGCGACGGCTGGCTGCGGCTGGACGAGGTGCAGGCCGAGGGCGGCCGCCGTTTGCCGGCGGCCGAGTTCCTGCGCGGGCATGCGGTCAGCGCCCACCTGGGGTGATCCGTTGCCGCCTCAGGTCAGCGCGGTGCTCCAGGCAGCTTCCTTGAAGCCGACGAGAGTCAAACGGCGCTGCGGATCCTGGGCGAAGGGGCGCTTGATCAGGTTGCCGTTGCCGGCAAGCAGGCCCAGGGCCTCGGCGGTGCTCATCGACGGCAGGCGATCCTTGAGTCCGAGGGCGCGGTAGTCCTGGCCGGAGGTGTTGAAGAGCGCGCGCAGGTCGCCGCCGAGATCGTCGAGCGCGCGGCGCAGCGCGTCGAGCGAGGGCGGCTGCTCGCGGATCGGGTGTTCCTCGAAGGCGATGCCCTGCGTGCGCAGCCATTGGACGGCGGCACGACAGGTCGAGCAGTTGCGGTAGGTGTGCAGGGTCAGCATGGCGGGTGGCATCACCAGGTCTGGGCGCCGGCACCGGCGAGCTCATGGGTTTCGGCCTCCTCCTCGTCGGTTTCGAGCGGGGCGAAGCGTTCCGAGCGGAAGCCGAGCTCCTGCTTGACGCTGGAGTGCGGGTCGTCGGGATTCTGCAGTTCTTCGAGCAGGAGCAGCAGGTCGAAGTCGGCGCCGGTCAGGCGGATTTCGGCGTCATCCGTGACCGAGAACACCGGGTTGGAGCGACCCGCGCGCACGGCGCGCACGGTGTAGGTGCGGTCCTTGCGCGGCAGGGCGCGGTAGAGGTCGTAGACCCAGGGATCGAAGCGGTCGTCGATGCAGACGACCTTCTGGCCGGTTTGGAACATGGGGGAAGATTCAGGGGGTGGGGGATTCGCGCAAGTGCTGGTGCAGGCGGCGCAGGACTTCGGCGACGACGTCCGGCTTTTCCGCGCAGCCGTGCCAGTGGGGCACGACGAGCTCGCTGCCGGTGTCGAGATGGGCGCTGCGGTAGGGCACGACGAGATCGCTGCTCTCCTCCAGCGTGCGGCCGTTGGCGTGACCGATGATCGAATGGTGGGGCACCGGGATTGGCTTGGTGTTGAGCGCGTCGAGGTAGGGATGCTTGGGCGAAAGCGAGGACAGGCTGAGGAAGGCGAAGGGCCCCCAGTCTTCAATCTGCGGCTGCAGGGCATCGGTGTTGCCGGCGAAAAGATCCTTGGCCAGTATCAGGGAGTCAACCGGCAGGCGCACGAAGCGGGCGAGGCGCAGGGCAAAACCCTTGTCGGCCAGCTCACTGCCGCGGTGTGGCACGGTGATGAAGACGAGGCGTGCCACCTCGGGCCGGCGCTCGAAGATCAGGCTGCGGGTCAGGCGTTCGCGGGCGCCCTGTGACAGGCGCATGGCCTCCGGCGGCTTGCGGAAGTGCGCGTCCCAGAAGTCGGTGCCGCTGTCGACCGCCTGCATGCGGCTGAGCAGACCGCCCATGCTGTGGCCGACGAGGACCATGCGGTTCAGGGCCGCCGACTGCGCCTGCGGATCGAGACGACTGCGGGCTTCGGCGAGCGAGTCGCGCAGGCGCAGCGAGGTGGCGGGCACGGACATGCCGGTCGGGTAGAGGAAGTACCAGGGCTGGTAGCGCGCGCGCAGGACGGGATCGGCGTAGATGGCGTTGATGCAGGGGTACCAGATGTGCGGGTCCGACATCAGCCCGTGCACAAAGACCACGGGAATGCGCTGCGGGTCGTACGGGTCGAGCTGGTAGATCCGGCTGTCGGCGAGGGTCTTCTCCGGGTAGAACAGGCCGACCAGCGAGAACTTTTTCAGGAAACCGTCGTCGAGGGCAAGGGCCTTGGCCGCGGTGTAGTTGGCGGCGAGCGGCCAGTCGCGGCCGGCCACACGACGGCGCGGCTGTTGCAGCGGGTTGACCAGGCGCAGGTGCACCTCGCGCGGCTGACCGGGGAGCAATGGGCCAAACTCCAGCAGGGCGGTGAGGGCGAGGTGGGCGCCGTTGGGGGGCAGCAGCGGATGGGCGTCGGGATCGTCGAGTTGGCCGACCACCGGCACACCGAGGCCCTCGACGACAATCTCCTCCGCACGGCCCGGGCGGACCTCGGCGGCGAGGCGCAGGTTGGCGAGTTCGGGGGCGGCCACGGGTTCGGCGTGGTTGTCGCTGGTGAAGCGGACCCGGTAGGCGCGCTCGCCGGCGTGGAAGAGGGCGCCGTCGCGCCACTGGTAGGGGGCCTGGGCGCGATTCCAGGTGCGCAACAGGCCGGCCAGAGCCTCCTCGTAGGCGGTTTCGGCGCGGGAGCGCCGGGCGCGGTTAGGGGCGTCGAGATCGCTCCAGGCGGCGGCCGCGGCGTCAAGGCGGGCGCCCAGGCCGTCTTTGACCGAGTCGCTGAAGCGCCACTGCAGCAATGGGCGGGTGCGTGGGCTTTTCGGCGGGGCCAGGCAGCCGGCCAGGGCCAGGGCGAGCAGCAGCAGTGGCAGGCGGCGCAAAAAAAACGGCATGCGTGTCAGGGCTGGCGGCGGGTCTGTTCGGCCTCGTACTTCCGGCTGTAGCGGACGAAGGCGAAGAAGGCCGTGGCCACGGCGATCCACAGGCCGGCGAACCCGTCGAGGAAGCCGCGGCGCAGCACGTAGGCACGGAAGAAGCGCCAGAGCGGCCGCAGCACCGTCGGCAGCAGCCGCCAGCGGGCCTGCTCCGCCTCCTGGCGGGCCAGGAAGACGTCGGCAAAGCCGTTGATCTTCGAGATGTAGTGGCTCATGTCCCGGAACGAGTAGTGATGCAGGTCGCCCTGCAGGCGCAGGGTTGGCTGCGCGCCGGCGGGCAGCACCACCTTGTCGTGCTCGGGACTGCCGCCCCAGACCGAGCCTTCGCGGCGGAACAGCCGCAGCTTGCGGTCGGGATACCAGTCGCCATGGGTGATCCAGCGACCGAGAAAGAAGACCTTGCGGGCCATGACGCCGCCGGCGTGCCGTTCGTGCTGGCCCTCGGCGAAGAAGGCCTGGATCGAGTGGCGCAGTTCGGGCGACAGCTCCTCGTCGCAATCCAGCGCGAGCACCCAGGGGCGGGTGCAGAGGTTGAGGGCGACGTTTTTTTGGTCGCGATGGCCGAGCCAGTCCTGGTGCTGGACCCGGGCGCCGAACTCGCGGGCGATGTCGAGGGTGGCATCGGTCGAACCGGAATCGACGACGACGATTTCCTCGGCGAGATCGGCGGCGCTGGCGAGGCAGCGGCGCAGGTTGGCCTGCTCGTTTTTCGAGATGATGCTGATGGAGAGCGGCAGGGGCATCGGCGTCTCGGGTCGGGCCTGCCGCACGGCCGGGGCCGCGCTGGCGGTCGCCTCACTGCACCTTCATGACGCCGTTCATGAGGACGGCGTGACCGGGGAAGGTGCAGAGGTAGGGATAGTCGCCGGCGGCCGGAGCGGTGAATTCGATCGTTTCCGTCTGGTTCGGCTGCAGCAGCTTGGTGTGGAAGAGGATCTCCGGAGCCTCGGGGATGAAGCCCTTGGCCATGCCGTCGGGTGCCGTTGCCATCTGCATGGCGAGGCCCATGAGCTTGTCCTTCGAGCCGGCGGTGCCGATGACGACGTTGTGCGGCTGCGGCACGGTCGGGTGGACGTTGTTGAAGGTCAGCTTGACCTTCGCGCCGGCCTTGACGGTGAACTCCTTGGTGTCGTAGGCCAGCGGGTTGGCGGTGTCCGGCTTGAGGGTGATCTCGATCACCTCGGCCGAGGCGGCAGCCGGAGCCGGAGCCGGGG
>JAEYYS010000219.1 GCA_023428335.1 Verrucomicrobiota bacterium
GACCACGACCACGCCCGCGCCGCCCTCGGCCTCGATCGACCGGCTGCCGCCGCGGCCGCCGTCGGCCCGGCCCCCGACCTCGCCCAGACCGCCAGCGAAATCCGCGCCGAAGACCTGCGCCGGCATGTGGAAGTGCTCGCCAGCCCCGAGTTCGACGGCCGTCTCACCGGCACCGAAGGCGAACGCCTTGCCACCCAGTACCTGGCGGATGTTTTCCAGGGCCTCGGCCTGATGCCTTACGGCGACGACGGCTGGTTCGAGCCTTTCGATTTCACCGCCGGGGTCGCCCTCGGCGAAAAAAACGCCCTCACCCTGCAGGGCAACGGCGAGGGTGCGCCGCTCGTCGCCGACAAGGACTGGCGACCGCTGTCCTTCTCGCAGACCGGTGAGGTGCCGGCCAGCGCCATCGTCTTCGCCGGTTACGGCGTCGAAACGCCCGACGAGGCCACCGGCGCCGATGGCAAGCCGCTCGAACCCTACAGCAGCTACGCCCACCTCGACGTCAAGGACAAGTGGGTGCTCGTCCTGCGCTACCTGCCCGAGGGCCTGAGCAAGGAGCGCCGTGGCGATCTCACCCGCTACGCCAGCCTGCGCCACAAGGCCATGGTCGCCCGCCAGAAGGGCGCGCGCGGCCTGCTCATCGCCAGCGGCCCGAACAGCAAGGTCGTCCAGCAGCTCGTGCCCATGGCCTTCGACGCCTCGCTCGCCTCCTCCGGCATCGCCGCCGTCAGCATCACCGACGCCCTCGCCGACCGCCTGCTGCAGCCGGCCGGCAAGATCCTCAAGGCCCTGCAGGATCAGCTCGACACCGGCGCCCTCATGGGCGGCATCGACTGCGGCAAGCTGACCCTCGCGGCGCACATCGACATCCGCCAGGAGAAGAAGCGCGGCCGCAACGTGCTCGCCGTCCTGCCCGCCCGCGACAAGCCCGATCCGCACGTCGCGCCCCTCATCATCGGCGCCCACATCGATCACCTCGGCAGCAAGGGCGGCTCGAACTCGCGCGCCCGCGGCGACGAAAGCAACCGCGTCCACCACGGCGCCGACGACAACGCCAGCGGCGTGGCGGGCATGATTGAAATTGCCCAGTGGCTGGCCGACCAGAAAAAGCAGGGCCAACTGAAGCTGACCCGCGACGTCATCTTCGCCGGCTGGTCGGGCGAGGAGCTCGGCCTGCTCGGCAGCAACCACTTCGCCGAGGGTTTGGCCAAGATGTTCACCGGCGACCCCAACGGCAAGCTGACCGGCATGTTCGCCGCCTGCCTCAACCTCGACATGATCGGCCGCTTCCAAAAAACCCTCGTGCTGCAGGGCGTCGGCTCCAGCTCCTGGTGGCCGAAGGAAATCGAACGCCGCAACGCCGTCGTCGGCCTGCCCATCACGCCGCAGAGCGACGCCCATCTACCGACCGACAGCACCACCTTCTACCTGCGCGGCATCCCGACGCTGAACGCCTTCACCGGCAGCCATGAGGATTACCACCTGCCGAGCGACACCGCCGACAAGCTCGACTACGCGCGCACCGCCCAGGTCAGCCGGCTCATGGGCCTCATCGCCCGCGGCGTCGCCACCGCCGAAACGGCGCCGGATTTTGTCGCCATGGAGGCGCCGAAAAGCCAGGGCACACGCGGCGGCCTGCGCGCCTACCTCGGCACCATCCCCGACTACGCCCAAGGCGACATCAAGGGCGTCAAGCTCAGCGGCGTCTCGCCGATCGGCCCCGCCGCCAAGGCCGGCATCAAGGGCGGCGACATCATCATCAAACTCGCCGGCAAGGAGGTGCTCAACATCTATGATTACACCTCGCTCATGGGCGAACTGAAGATCGGCAGCGAAACCTCCGTCACCGTCCTGCGCGACGGCAAACCGGTCGAGCTGAAGATCACCCCCGGCTCACGCGATTGAGCCAGCGGGTCGCCCGGCACAAAAAAAGCGCACTTTGCCGCTGCCGGCGGTTGGCGGTCGGCGGGTCCCGGCGTTTGTTCGCCGCTTGACCTTGCGTCCGCCCTTCCGCGCCCTCATCGCCGGCTGCTTCAGCCTGGCGGCGGAGACGCGCGCGGCCGACGCCCTGGGCCTGCCCGACTTCAATACCTACATGCAGGGCAAGTACGTCTACGAGCGCCACTGCAGGGTCTGCCACGGCGTCCGCGGCGACGGCAACGGCGAGATGAGTCCCAGCCTGCAGCCGCGGCCGCGCTCGTTCCGGGAGGGGCTGTTCAAATTCCGCACCACCCCGTTTGGCACCCTGCCCACCGTGGACGATCTCCGGCACACCATCCGCTACGGCCTGGCGGGCACCGGCATGGGCATGTTCACTCAGTTGCCCGAGGACGACCTGCAGGCCGTCATCGCCTACGTACAATCCTTCTCGCGCCGCTGGCGCAAGCTGGAGAACTACGCCGAACCCATGCAGCTGCCAGCACCACCGGAGTGGTTCGAGGATGAGCCCCGCAAGGCGGAACAGGCCGCCGCGGGACGCGGACTGTTCCTGCAGCACTGCGCCACCTGCCATGGCCCCGAAGCCGACGGCCGCGGCCCCGCGGCGGCGATGCTGCGCGATGTGTGGAACCAGCCGACCAAGCCATCCGATCTGCGCGAGCCGCACCTGCGCTCTGGCAGCCGCCCCGAGGATCTCTATCGACTGCTGGCCACTGGCATGAACGGCACGCCCATGATCAGCTTTGAAACCCTGCTCACCCCGGAGCAGCGCTGGGCGATTGTCGCCTGGATTTTCAGCCAGAAACGCGCAGAAACACCGAACCTCGGCGTGGCACCCCCACGCGAGCTGCCAACGGCCGCCCCCAAAGACAGGTCCCAGTAAGGCTGCCCCCCATCTACTGCCGGCTTCGGACAGGTCAGACTTGTCAGACGCCCCACATGCCACACCGGCCATGTCAACGACCCGCCAAGAGCCCAAATGGGGTCAGTGTGCAACTGCTTGACAAAA
>JAEYYS010000348.1 GCA_023428335.1 Verrucomicrobiota bacterium
CTTAAAACCTTAAACTTTAAACCTGCAACTTCCCCTCCTCACTCTTGCTTTGCTGCGCCCTCGGCCTTGCCTGGCACCCCGGCTTCGAGCAGACCGATCACGGCCCAGGCCGTGCCCCAGTAGGTCGCGGTTTTGTTAATCTTGTTTTTGTCGCGCGCCCGCGTGCTTGGCACCAGCCAGGAGCCGTCGGTCGCCTGGGTCGATTGTAAAAACGCCCGCGCTCGCTGCAGCGCCGGATCGTCCACCGCCACCCCTGCCCTCGCGAGTGCATATACGGCCAGGCCGGTGCCAAAGGCATCGCCCGGCTCATCGACCCGCCATCCCCAGCCGCCCTCCGGTTTTTGCCACTTCAGCAGGGCCTCACGCAGGGCGGGATCCTCTGGCTGGCGCAGCAGTCGCAGGGCATGCCACTCGGTGCTGACCCCTGGGGCGGCCGCTACCAAGTAAGCCTCCGCCTTCTGAATTACCTCATCCGGCACGACCTCCTCACAAGAAGCCAGCGCCAACAGGGTCCACTGCGTGGTCACCTCCGCCGTCTCCCGCGCCGGCCGCTTGCCCAGCGGCAACTGCCCGCCCGGCTTCCAGGACCCGTCAGCCTGCTGGTTCTTCAACAAGCGCTCGCGAAACTCCGCCACCCAAGCCCCCGCTTCGTTCGCCGCGCGACCCAGCAGCAGGAAATTCATCGTGTCGATGTTGCCCGCCGACACCTTGTCCACGCCTTCCTTGTCACCCGTCTGGTTCCAATGTCGCCAGTCCGCGGCCCATGGCGTCCATTCGCGCACCAGTTCTTCGCCCCCGGCAATACCCGTCTGCGAAGCGAGATTCCAGCTCCACAACATCGCCGGCACCTGATGACAGCTCGTGCAATCGCGCTTGTCGATCCAAGCCAGCCCCTGTTCCCGCAGGAACGGTAGGCTGCGCTCCACCAGGGCACGAGGATCGTCCGCAGCCAGGGCCGGCACGGCGAACCAAAGGCAGACCTGCAGGAGTCGTTTCATGGCGGGAACGGGAGGGAAACGCCTCGGCCCCAGTCACCTTTCCGAAGTGCCCTCGGCGAAGGCATCTGCACAGGCCGGCTCTCGGCTCTCGGCTCTCAGCTCTCCGTTCCTAACACTAAACACCAAACACGACTCACTCGTCATCCCCCCACCGGCAAAAACTGCACAGCATCGGCAATGACCACCTTGTCCGCTTCCGTGCCCTCGTTGCCGACCCGCACCCAGCCTTGCCGACCGGCGGCAAAATAAAACACGCCGAGAGGTCGCCAGAGGCGGTCGATCGGCGCCTCCTGTTGCTGGTTGACGATCACGGTTGTGGCGCCGCCGGCATGACGCACGGTCACCGGCGTGCGCGTGCTGCGCCGGACGTTGTGGCAGTGCGCCAGCCGCACCTCATACCAACCGGCCTTGGGCAGGTCGGGGGTGAAAACCACGGCCTTGGCCCCCTTGCCGGCCTTGCGGTCGTGCAGGTAGCCGAGACCGACATAGGGTGGCGTGTGGGTCGAGTACTGCCATTCGCCGGTCAGCTCGGCCGCGGTCTCGTCGACCACAAGGCCCGCCAGCCGGGCCGGATCGGCGACGATGAACGGCACCATCTCCGGGCGATCCACCTCGCCGGGCGGGTGCTCGTTTGGCATTGCCGCCGGGTGCGGCTCCAGGGCAACCGCCGGCAGGCCGATCAGCAGCAGGGCGAAGGCACAGCGCAGGGGCATTTTATTAAACTCGGTGCCACAGGACAGGGCGCAAGCAAAACCGGTCGGATTCCACCCCTTGCCCTCGACCCCGCCCTGCATTAGCCTGCCCGCCCTTTTCCGATCCCATGAGCGCCGAGCCCGCCCCAAAACGCAGTTACAAAGACACCGTTCTCCTGCCGAAGACCGACTTCCCCATGAAGGCGGACCTCGTCACGCGCGAGCCGAAGCGCCTGGAAAAGTGGACCGCGGAAAACCTCTACCGACAGATCCAGGAGCGCTCGGCCGGGCGACCCAAGTTCATCCTGCACGACGGCCCGCCCTTCGCCAATGGCGACGTCCACATGGGCACCGCCCTCAACAAGGTGCTCAAGGACCTCATCGTGAAGTCGAAGACCATGGCCGGTCATCACGCGCCCTTCATCCCGGGCTGGGACTGCCACGGCCTGCCCATCGAGTTCAAGGTCGTCAAGGAGGCCAGGGATCTCGCCCCCGCCGAGGTGCGCACGCGTTCAGAGGCCTACGCCCGCAAGTTCATTGACCTGCAGCGCCAGAGCTTCAAGCGCCTCGGCGTCTTTGGCGACTGGGACAACCCCTACCTGACCCTGGCGCCCGGCTACGAGGCCGACATCATGCGCACTTTCGCCAAGTTCGTCGAACAGGGCCTGGTGTACCGCAGCAAGAAGCCGGTGCTGTGGAGCTACGGCGCCGGCACCGCGCTCGCCGAGGCCGAGGTCGAGTACAAGGAAAAAACCTCGCCAGCCATCCACGTCGCCTTCGCCCTGAAGTCGCCGCCGCCCGGCCTCGAGAACGCCTCGCTGGTGATCTGGACCACCACGCCCTGGACCCTGCCCGCCAACCTCGGCATCGCCCTGCACCCGGACTTCGATTACGTCGGCGGTTTCTTCAACCACGCCGACGGCCGCCGCCTCAAGCTGATCATCGCCACCTCGCGCCTGCAGGCCTTCCAGGCCGCCACCGGCTTCACGCTCGACACCGAACACGCCGCGGAAAAATTCAAGGGCAGCCTGCTCAATGGTGCCGAGGCCCAACATCCCTTCCTGCCGCGCGACTCGAAGGTCATCAACGCCCTCTTTGTCACCGATGACACCGGCACCGGCGCGGTGCACATGGCGCCCGGCCACGGCCAGGACGACTACATCGCCGGCCGCGAACACGGCCTCGACATCCTGTCGCCGGTTGATGACGCCGGCCGCTTCACCGCCGAATGCGGCCTGCCGGACTTCGTCGGCCGCCACGTTTTCCAATCGAACGACGGCATCATCGAACTGCTCGCGCAAAAGGGCGCGCTGCTCGGCCAGGAGAAGTACGTCCACCAGTACCCGCACTGCTGGCGCTCGAAGACCCCGATTCTGTTCCGCGCCGTCGAACAGTTCTTCATCCGCATCGACGCCATCCGCGGCCGCGCGCTCGAGGAGATCGACCAGGTCAACTGGCTGCCCGCCTGGGGCCGCAATCGCATCCACGGCACGGTGGAAAGCCGCCCCGACTGGTGCATCTCACGCCAGCGCACCTGGGGCGTGCCGCTGCCGGTCTTCTACGCCGCCGATGGCAGCGTGCTCATGGAGCCGGCCCTCATCGCCAAGATCGCCGACGCCGTTGAAACCCACGGCACCAACCTGTGGTTTGAAAAGGACGACGCCTTCTGGTGCGACCTGCTCGGCCTGCCCGAGGGTTCAACCCGCTGCAAGGACACCCTCGACGTCTGGATCGACTCCGGCTGCTCGAGCGTTGCCGTGCTCGACCGCCATCCCGAGCTGCACAGCCCGGCCGATGTCTACATCGAGGCCACCGACCAGCACCGCGGCTGGTTCCAGAGCAGCCTCATGGTCAGCGTCGCCGTGCGCGACAAGGCGCCCTACAAAACCGTCATCACCCACGGCTTCGTCGTCGACACCAGCGGCAACAAGATCAGCAAGTCGGCCCAGGGCAGCGACAAAAACGCCAAGCCGATGACCGCCGACCACTACTACAACAAGTACGGCGGCGACATGGTCCGCCTCTGGGTCAGCAGCGTCGATTACCAGAACGAGGTGCCCTTCAGCGAGGAACTCTTCCAGCAGACCGGCGAATCCTACCGCCGCATCCGCAACACCTTCCGCGTCCTGCTCGGCAACCTGCATGACGAGCCTGAATCGGCGAAAGCTGCGGCCCCCTCAAAATCTTCTGAATCTGCGAAATCTGCGGACCTTTCGGGTTCCTCCAAAGCTTCGCTCCCCCTGATCGACCGCTGGATCCTCGAGCGCCTGCACCAGATCACCCGCGAGTGCGTCGACGCCTACGCCGCCTACGACTTCCGCAAGGTCTTCACCGTGGTGAACAGCTTCCTCGCCAGTGAGCTGAGCGCGCTGTACATCGACATCACTAAGGACCGCATGTACTGCGACGCGGCCGACAGCCCGCGCCGCCGCGCCACCCAGGCGACGATCCGCACGATCAGCGAAACGCTGTGCCGCCTGCTCGCCCCGATCCTGGCCTTCACCGCCGATGAGGTCTGGGAGCACCTCGGCCACAGCGACAGCGTGCACCTGCAGACCTTCCCGCAGCCCGATCCCGCCCACGCCGGCACCGAGGCCTGCGCGGCGGTCGACGAACTGCTCAAGGCCCGCACCGTCATCCAGCAGGCCATCGAGGCCGCCCGCCAGGCCAAGCAGATCGGCGCCAACCTTGAGGCCAGCGTCCACCTCACCCTGCCGGCCAGTGGCTTCGATCACCCCGTCTGGCAGGACCGCGCCACGCTGCAGGAATTTTTCATCCTCAGCGACCTCCACATCACCCGCGGCCCCGAGCTGACCGCCCTCGTCGAGGTCTGCGAGCATGCCAAGTGCGAACGCTGCTGGCGCCACCTGCCCGACGTCGGCAGCCACGCCGACCACGCGACCCTCTGCGGCCGCTGTGTCGAGGCGGTGGGCTGAGCCGTTGCATCACCGCCAAGGTTACATCGCCGTTCGCAAGAACTTCAGTTCCGCCGTTCCTCCGGAAGCATGTGTGCTTCCGGACCAAGTTCGCTTGCAGCAGGAGCAT
The DNA here is from genome assembly GCA_023428335.1 of Verrucomicrobiota bacterium. Lineage (GTDB taxonomy): Bacteria > Verrucomicrobiota > Verrucomicrobiia > Verrucomicrobiales > Verrucomicrobiaceae > Prosthecobacter. Next base: position 4,736 of record JAEYYS010000348.1, read on the forward strand.
CTCGCCCCAAAGCGCTCGCCGCGCTGCCTGAGCGAGTGGCTCCTCCTTGAATCAGCGATCTACCAACAGATCCCCTCTGCCCAGCGTCACCCCAGCGCGCCGGCCTTCAAATCGCGCAGCGCGTAAAGTCGTTCCTCCCGCGCCAGTCCCCGCAGCAACCGCGCCCCCGTCTTCCGGGTGGCGCCAAACCGCTCCCGCAGCGCCCCAAACACCTCGTTGACGTACGACCGACTGCCAATCACCGCCCCCTCGGTAAAATACCTCACCCGACAGCGCAGATACACGCTCCCGGGCAGCCGCCCGCCCTCCGCCACCACCTGCCGCGCTTCCTCGCGGCTGAACCCCGCGCGCAACGCTCGGCCGTCCTTGCCCACGCCGCGCTCCTCACCGCGACCATACAGCAGCGCCCGATGCCGCTCCAGCACCGCTCGCTTCACCTGCCGCGGTGTGCGCTGCGCCCGCTCCGCACGCCGTTGCTCAAGGATCTCCCCCGCCACTCCGGCGTCCTCCACCCGCTCCAGTTCCGCCAAACCTGTCAGCGCCGCGGCGTCACCGCCCATCGCCGCCCCGTAGCCGCTCCACCGGTAGTCCTTCGGATCGACCACCAGCCCCGCACGCACCGGGTTCAAATCGATGTAGGCCGCCATCGCCCGCAGCGGTTCCCCCGCCGATTCCACCAGCACGCTCTTGAAG
>JAEYYS010000454.1 GCA_023428335.1 Verrucomicrobiota bacterium
GCATCGCCCGCGGGATCGAGCCGCTGGGCGGTGCAGAGGGCCTGCAGGCGCACCTCGTAGGGCAGGCCCGTCTTCGCCGCCAACGCACGCAGACCTGCGGCATCGGCCGGATCGTTGCGCTCCAAAATCAGGCGATGGGCGGTGTCGCGCGGCCAGCGCAGCGACGCCTCCGGCGCCGGGGCCAGGGTCACCGGTTTGGCGTCGCTGCGGGCAATGCGGTAGATCCGCCCCATGGCCTCGCCAGCGCGCAGGTCAAGCCCGCGGGCGATCTCGGCCGGGATCCACTCGGGATGCTCCAGGACGAGGCGGTACATGTCGGCGACGTAGAGCGCGCCGTCGGGCCCCTCGCGGGCCAGGGACGGACGGAACCAGTTGTCGCGGCTGGCGAGGAACTCGCTGTCGGCATCGTCCGCGTGACGGCTGGCGCGGATCGGGAAGGCCGTGTAATCGAGCACCTGGCGGTGGACGAGGTTGTTGGCGGGTTCGCAGACGAGCAGCAGGTCGTGGCGGCCGTCCTGCCAGGGCACGGGCGAGCAGCCGGAGGTCAGGGTGTGGGTGGCGCTGGCCCAGTTGAAGCGGCGCACGGGCGGGCTGATCGGGAACACCTGCTTGTCCTCCAGCGTCACCGAGCGCAGCGCGCGCGGCTGTCGCTCCGGATGCGCGGCCAGGTAGGCCAGCGGCAGGGGGTAATGCCAGGCCCAGGTGCTGTTGTTGTTGCCAAACCAGTTGCCATAGACATCGCGCCACTTGCCGTATTGGGTGCGCCCCGCCTCAAGTTCCAGCGCACCGCTGTGCGGATCAAAGCGGAAGTCGTTCGAGCCGAGGGCCAGGCGCTTGCCGGTCTTGTGGCAGACCAGATCGCCGCCGCTGTCGCCATTGGCGCAATGGAACCAGCCGTCGAGGCCGAGGCAGAAGCCATTCACCAGGTGCTGCGGATTGCCATCGGTGAAGCCGCTGAACCAGGGCTCGCGGCGGTCGCAAACGCCATCGCCATCCGTGTCCTCGGCAAACAGGATCTCGGGGATGTGGGCGATGAAGACGCCGTTTTTCCACGGCACCAGACTCGTCGGATGGCGCAGGCCGTCGAGGAAGACGGTGGCCTTGTCGTACACGCCGTCGCCGTTCGTGTCCTCGAGGATCTTCACCCGGCCGGCCTGCAGGTCGGACACCCGCTCCTGCCCGACCTTGCCGTCGCGGGTCGTCTCGCCGGGCGCGAAGGGGTAATCGCCCATCTCCACCACCCAGAGCCGGCCGCGCGCGTCCCAGTCGAAATAAACCGGATCCTGGACCAGCGGTTCGTGGGCGACCAGACTCGCCGCATAGCCCGGCTTGACCTGCAGGGCGGCCAACGAGACCTGGGGCGACATCGGCGCGGGGCCTGGCACGCGCAGCAAGTCGGCACGGGTCACCCGGGTTCGGCCATCGGCGCTCACCAGATCAAGTCCGTCGAAACGGGCGCCGGTGTCGCGCCCCTGATCATCGACCAGCAGTGGCAGACTGTTGGCATCCCCTGCCCCGCCCTCGCGCAGCACCTGGGTCCAGCCGACCTCCCATTGGACGTTTTTCTTCTCGACCGGATTGTACAGAAAGACCCCATAGCCGCGCGGGTTGGAGACAATCAAATCGTCATGGCCATCGCCATTGAGATCCAGGAAGCGGGCGCCGCCGTGGCGGGCGATTTCCGGCTGTGTCAGCCCCTCAGCCACGCCCTGCGGCTGGCGACGGGCGGCGTCGACCGGCGGCTGCTGGGCGGACAGCAGCAGCGGCAGAAAAAACAGCGGAAACAGGCGGAGCATGCAAACCATACGCCGCGCGCGGCCGATTCTCGTGGGCGCGTTGACCAAAACGCGGGCTGGAGGGAGCGCAGGGCCTGGAGTCAAGAGTCCAGAAACACGCCTCTGCGCCCTGCGATCTGAAATGTGAAATCTGAGATCTGAGATGGCTCGGTCATCCGAGCCCCGCATTTTCCCGAAAATCCCTTGTCGCAAATCCGTCGGGCTGCGCCATGGTACCACCCCTTTTTGCCATGGCCAACGAACGCAAGACCCTTGAAGAACGCGCCCTGATGTCCGACATCGAGCGCCTGCGCCACTCCTGTGCCCACGTGATGGCGACCGCCATCCTGCGGATCTGGCCGGATGCCCAGTTCGCCTACGGCCCGCCGGTCGAGAACGGCTTCTACTACGACTTCCAGATGGCGCACCGCATCACGCCCGAGGACTTCGAGAAGATCGAGGCGGAGATGAAAAAGATCGCCAAGGAGAACCAGCGCTTCGAGCGACGTGTCATCAGCCGCGAGGAAGCCATCGCCCTGGCCGAGAGCGGCCGCCTCGGCGGCCTCGGCGAGCGCCCCGGCAACCCGAGCCAGTTCAAGCTCGACCTCATCGCCAAGATCCCCGAGGGCGAAGAGATCAGCTGCTACCAGAACGGCGAGTTCCTCGATCTCTGCGCCGGCCCGCACGTCGGCTACACCAGCAAGTGCAAGAACGTCAAGCTGACCGCGGTCAGCGCCTCGTTCTACATGGGCGACGAAAGCAAGGGCCAGCTCCAGCGCCTCTACGGCACCGCCTTCGAGAGCAAGGAGGAACTGGAAGCCCACTTCGTCCGTCTCGAAGAGGCCAAGAAGCGCGACCACCGTCGCCTCGGCAAGGAGCTGAAGCTCTTCCACATCGACGAGGACGTCGGCCAGGGCCTGATCCTGTGGACGCCGAATGGCGCGGTCGTGCGCCAGGAACTGCAGAACTTCATCAGCGAGGAGCTGCGCAAGCAGGGCTACCACCAGGTCTTCACCCCGCACATCGGCAAGCTGGCCCTGTACAAGACCAGCGGCCACTTCCCCTACTACAAGGAGTCGCAGTTCCCGGCCATCGTCGAGCAGGACCAGCTCGAACAGATCGCCCACGAGGGCTGCACCTGCGCGGAGATGACCTCGCGCCTCGACGCCGTCTCGGCGCAGTTCGCCGCCCAGATCAACGAGCGCACCGGCGCGGAAGTCATCGGCCAGGACCGCGTCATGGACGCGGACAAGCTGCTCGACGGCTTCCTGCTCAAGCCGATGAACTGCCCGCATCACATCAAGATTTTCGCCAGCCAGCCGCGCAGCTACCGCGACCTGCCGGTGCGCCTCGCCGAGTTCGGCACGGTGTACCGCTGGGAGCAGAGCGGCGAGCTCAACGGCATGACCCGCGTGCGCGGCTTCACCCAGGACGACGCCCACCTGTTCTGCACGGAAGATCAGGTCGCCGAGGAAGTGCTCGGCTGCCTTTCCCTCGTCAAGACCGTGCTCACCACCCTCGGCATGGAAGACTACCGCGTCCGCGTCGGCCTGCGCGATCCCGACAGCGCCAAGTATGCCGGTCGCCCGGAACAGTGGGACCGCGCCGAGACCGCCTGCCGCGAGGCCGCCAAGACCCTCGGCGTGCCCTTCACCGAGGAACCCGGCGAGGCCGCCTTCTACGGCCCGAAAATCGACTTCGTCATCAAGGATGTCATCGGCCGCGAATGGCAGCTCGGCACGGTGCAGGTCGACTACCAGCTGCCGATCCGCTTTGACCTGAGCTACAACGGCGCCGACAACAAGCCGCACCGCCCGGTGATGATCCATCGCGCGCCCTTCGGCAGCATGGAGCGCTTCTGCGGCGTGCTCATCGAGCACTTTGCCGGCCACTTCCCGGCCTGGCTCGCCCCCGAGCAGGTGCGCGTTTTGACCATCAGCGAGAAGGTCGACGCCTTCGCCGACGAGGTCTTTGCCCAACTGAAGGCCGCCGGCCTGCGCGCAACGCTCAACAACGACGCCGACAAGATCGGTGCCAAGATCCGCAGCGCCCAGCTCGACAAGGTTCCCTACATGCTCGTCCTCGGCGAGAAGGAAGCCGCCGCCGGCGGTGTCGCCGTCCGCCACAGCAAGAAGGGCGACCTCGGTGTGCAGTCCGTGGCCGACTTCCTCGCCGCGATCACCGACGAGGTGAAGGAACGGCGGCTGTGAGGAGCAGTTGAACGCCGAATTCAAGGACGGCCTGCTGCGGGTGCACCTACCCAAGCAGGAACCCGCCAAGCCGGCGGCCGTGCAGGTGCCGGTCAGTTGAAAACGAAGGGAGACGGCGTCGCTGTCGTTCGACGGCGACGCCGCAGGCTTGGCCCCATCGGCATTTTTCGAATCCCAAACTTCCATCAGGAAGTCTTAAAGAAGACAAACCGGGGGATTGCGCATTTCACGTTGACAGCAATGGTCAACTTTCCCAATCTGGGCGCGCCATGCGCACCCACCTCCTCACCGCCTTGCTGGCGCTCCCCCTACTGAGCGTTTCATGCGTCAATCCGAATCAGCCCAATGCCGGCTATTTTGCCCTCGATCCGGCTCAGGCCGCCGCAAATCGGGCGCACACCCACAGCATTGAGGCCGACAGCCAGCGGTTTCGCCATGCCGAACGCATGAGCCAAGCCATTGCCACCGAACACGCCACCCGCAACGCTCCGCGCGTGCTCAACACGACCACCAACATCAACTCGACCTCGGTCGGCTACTGATCCCCCACCCAGACAACCCACTCCCATGAAGCCCACCCTCCTCCTTGCCTCCCTCCTCGGTCTGACGCTTTCGAGCTGCACCACCGGCGGCCCCAGCGTCTCCAGCCTCGGCGCCGGCTCCGACGCCGCCTACCTGAATGCCACCCGCGGCCGTGCTGACGCCCAGATCAGCGAGCAGCAGGCCAACCAGTACAGCCGCCAACGCCAGCAGGTCTCCGAGGAGATGTCGCTCGAGCAGCAGAAGCGCAACAACTTCATGCAGACGACCCGCGGCACGCTGGACGTCTTCAACGCCGCGCGTAACCTGGCTTTCTGATCATCCTGCCCCTCAGCCCGGCGGCCGTTTCGGTCGCCGGGCTTTTCCGTGCCCTCATTGGCCGGCAAGCGCGAAAAACCGCGAGTCAAGCCAGCCCCGCCGCGCGCCGCACGGTGTCATGCACGGCGATGTCATGGGCGGCATCCCAGGCCAGCTTCTTGTCGCCACGCACCACCGCGGCCAGATCGATGAACTCCCGGTCGTAACGGCCCTTGGGCACGTCGAGCTGCAGGGATTGCGTGCCCTTTTTGTAGCCGCCGCGCGCCCGGGTCAGCGACAACTGAACACGCCCCGATTCGAGCGGCAGGATCTCGAAGGTGCCCTCGGTGCCGGTGACATTGAAGCGTCGACGCGGGCCGCCAAAGGGGTCGGCATGATTGCAGCGCACGACTGCCGTGGCACGCGGGTACTGCAACACGGCCATCTGGTTGTCCTGCGCGCCGTCGTCGCGGGTCGGTGTTGAAAAACCCGTCACTGAAGCCGGCCGACCGAGCACGGTGACCACGGCGTCGATGACATGGCAGGCCAGCTCAAACAGGCCGCCGCCGGGCGTGGCGCCGATGGCCGCGCGCGTGCCGGCATCGGCGAGTTTGCCCATGGCAGCATCGATCTCAGTGATCTCGCCCAGCCAGCCCTCGCGCACGGCGCGGAAGAGCAGCTCGAAGGCCGGGTTGTAGCGCAGCATGTAGCCCATCTGCACCGTCAGGCCGCGCTGTTCGGCCTCCAGCCGCATCGCCCGGAACTCGGCGTGATCGACCGCGCCCGGCTTGTCGAGATGCACGTGCAGCCCCGCCTGCAGGCAGCGACGCGCGGTCGCACAGGCCGTTTCCAGGCGCGTCTCCACCGCCACGGCACGAAGCCCGGGCTGTGTGAGCAGTTCGGCCTCCGGGAAAAAGGGCAGTCCGGCGTAAGGCGCGCCCTTTTCCGCCCTGGCACGCAGGTCGGCGTCGGTCTCGGCCAGACCCACCACCTGCCAGAGCTTGGGCAGGCTGCGCAGGGCGGCCAGCTTGCCGGCGGCATGCGGATGGGCCATGCCGATCTGACCGACCCGCAGCGGCGCCGCGGCAGCCCGGGCGGAGGAAGCGATCAGTGCGGCGGCGGTGGCGGCGAAAAAGGAACGACGTTGCATGCCCCACCAACGACGGTGGCATCTGCGCCTTCAAGGAAAAACGCCCGCTGCCACCGTCGGCGACGAGAGACGCGATCCCCCCTGCCCTCTGAAATCTGAAATTTGAAATCTGCGATCTGATATCCACTCAGGCTCACGCCAGTCGGGCAAAACCCGCCTGCGCGCCGGTGCCGGCGGTCGCCACCAGTGCTTCCCGATCGTGCAGACCCGCCAGCTCGGTGCAGACCTCGTCGGCAGCACTGAGCAGGGCATCGATCATGGCTTCGTCATGCGCGACCATGACATAGCACTGGCCGCTTGCCAGAAAGCCGCGGCGCAGCAGGCCGCGCACCCAGAGGGTCCGGGCCGCGGTGGCGGCATCGCCGAGATCGAAACGCAGCGACGGCGCGCAGGGCTGTCCGCCCACGATGAGACGCAAGGCCGAATGGCGGGCCGCCACCGCGCGCAGGCCGTTTTGCAAACGCGCCCCGAGCATCGCCACCCGCGCCACCGCCCCGGTCTGCTCGAGTCGCTCCAAGCAAGCCAAGGCCGCGGCCGGGCCAAGACCCTCCGTCCAGGAACTGCTGGAAATGAAACTCGCGTTCGCCGCATCCATGACCGCCCCGCGACCCACGACGGCGGCGCAGGGCACGCCGTTGCTCATCGCCTTGGCATACACGGCCACATCAGGCTCCACCCCAAGCACCGCCGCAGCCCCGGGATGACCGAAGCGCCAGCCGCTGGTGACCTCGTCGAGCACAAACACCGCGCCCCGGCGACGGCACTCCGCCTGCACCGTTTGCAGAAAGCCGTCGCGCGGTGCCTCGGCGCGCATGGGCTCCATGACCACGGCCGCGAGGTTCGTCCCAAGACGGTCGAGCGCCTGCTGCAGGGCGACCGGATCGTTGTAGCGAAACGGCACGGCCGTGCCGGCCAACTCGCGCGACACGCCGAGCGGCTCGAGCCCGGGCAGCAGGTGGCCGTCAAGGGCGCCATCGGCCTCCAGGTTGGCCGCGAGGTACCAGTCGCTCCAGCCATGGTAACCGCAGAAGGCAATGCCGCTGCGACCGCTGGCGGCGCGGGCGATGCGCACCGCCAGCGCCAGGGCCTCGCCACCGCCGCGGGCGAAGCGGACCTTGTCGGCCCAGGGATGCAGGGCGAGCAGCCACGCGGCGAGCGCGGGTTCATCGGGCGACAGCAGGGTGCTGTAGCTGCCGAGCTGCAGGCGCCGGCGCACGGCGGCATTCACCGCCGGATCGGCGTGACCGAGCAGCAGCGCCCCCACCCCGCCGGTGAAATCGGTGAAGCGCCGCCCCTCCAGATCCCAGACCCAGGCGCCGCTGGCGCGCGAGTAATAACTCGGCCAGGTCTGCGGGTCGAACTGCGCGGCACGCTTCGACCGCTGGCCGGTGCCGCAGTAAATCTGCGCGACCGCGCGCGACCACAACTCCGGGCCGGGCGGCGCCGCGGGCGGGACCGGCTTCGGCAGGTGCGGCGCCAGCAGGCGCCGGGCATTGTCATGAAACAGATCGCGCCGATCCCCGGCATTCAAGCCAAGGTCCTCGCAGGCCTCGCGCAGGCGCAGCAGCGATTCCAGACCGACCAGGGTGTATCCGCCATAGACCGTCAACCCGCGCGCCGCCTCCTGCTCAGGATGCACCCAGGTAAAGCCGTCGCCCTGGCTGAAGCAGGCGCCGCGCAGGTCGCTCACCATGTAATCGCTGCCCCAGAGCACGCGGCGCGGCCCCAGGATTTCCAGGGCCGCGCGGAAGGCTCCGGCCTGGGTGACCGCCGAGGTGTCGACGACGACGTTGTCGAGATCGACCAGGGCCTGCAGACCCTCGCGGGCGTGGCGATCGTGGAAAGAGCGGGCGACATGGGCCAGCACCAGCCGGCAGCGCGGGTGACGCTGGCAGAGCCGGCGAATCGCCTCGACATTGACCGGATCGGTGATGCCGCCGGCGCGCATGAGGTGAAGCATCAGCACGCCGTCGTGCGCCGCGCACAACTCCCACATCCACTCCGGCGCAAAGTCCTCGATCGCCGCCTCACGGGTGTCGGCCACCGGCGCATAGAGTCGGTAGGGCTTGATGCCGATGAAGGGCGACTCCGCCAGGCGTCGCGCCACGAGTTCCGGTCCATCCTCGGGCGCGGCCAGCACCAGGGCGCGCGAGGCGGACGACGCGGCGACCGACTGCACCTGGTTGCGCACCCATTCGTTCTCCCCCACCCGGTCGTTGCCCGCACTGGGATAGCCGAAGAACAGCCCCTCGACTCGTCGCCCGGGCAGCCAGCGCGCCATGGCCGCGTCGAAGTCGGCCAGGCCGTAGCCGCGATCCTCGTCGAGAAACTCCGGTCGCCGGCCGGCCGCGAAGTGGCGGCTGTGAAAGAGATGGGCGTGGATGTCGAAGACCGTGTCCGGGACAAAACCTTCGACGGCACGCTCGCGCAGGCGCAGGTCGAGTTCGTTGAGTTCGGTGACAAGATGCAGGCTCATGGGGAGTTTTCGTTGGGGCCAATGGCCTGTATTCTTGCCTTCATTCAGGAAGTCGCCATTGCGCCTGTCGCAGCACGGCCATGCCCCGGCCGCCGTGCGTTTCGTCCCAGTTCTTGCCGCCGTTCATGCTCTCATACCAGACCGTCAGCAGCGATCCGTCCGCCAGTTCCACGGTGCTCGGATAACCCAGATCAACGCCGGCGCCGTCGGCGGATACAAGCATCGCCTCGCCCCAGGTCCTGCCGTTGTCAGTGCTCAGGCGCGCCTGATTGCCGTAGGGTTTGCGGCGGTGTCCATAGGTCATGAGCAGGCGCCCATCGCGCAGCCTGAGCAGGTGCGAAGGCAGCCCCCAGACGCCGATGGCACGCGGTTCACTCCAAGTCTTGCCACCGTCGCTGGACTCGGTTTGCAGGGTCTCTCCCGCGTTGGCGTTTTTGCCCTCGTTGCGGATGTGGGCGATGATGGTGCCGTCCGCCGCTTCGACTGCGTGCAGTTCCCAGTACCCCTTGGCGGCATCATCCCCCTTCCGGGTTGGCACGGCCCCCAGCCAATGCCAGGTCTGGCCGTCGTCGGTGGACTGGCAGGCCCCGACGCGCTTCTCCGCGGTGTAGGACTCCTTGCCGAGATACAGGATGCGCCCGTCCTTCAACGCGATGGGTCCGTGCGGACTGCCGACGATGCTGGGAGCAGGCGGCGACCAAGTGCGGCCGCCGTCGGTGGAACGGATCACCCATTCGCCGAGTTGCGCGGCGCGCTGCTCGGCGGAGATCCGGTCGCGCGCCGCCTGCCAGTCGGGCAGAGTCTCGGCCGTGACGAAGGGGTTGAACTTGCCAGACTCCGCCTGCTTGAGAAACTGCTCGTAATACAGCGAGGTGAAGGTGGTCACCAACAGCGTGCCCTTCGGGGTTTCCACCACACCCGCATCGCGGTCATCGAGGTCGGTGTCCAGAATCGTGCGCGGCCACGACCAGGTCTTGCCGTCATCGTGCGAGACCATGAGATCCACGCGTCCGAACGGACAGACATGCTTCTGCCTGCCACCCGACCATACCGCGACCAGCGTGCCGTCGCGCCGCCGTGCGAGCGTCGGCCAACCGCAATAGTATTGAGGCTGCCGGCTGATGACTTTCGTTTCGAGAATCCTCGCCGTCGACAGCGCGCGCGCCGGTGAAGACGCGCCGATGAGGGCCGCGGCGGGAAAACTGCCGGCGACTTGGAGAAATCGGCGGCGGGAGGGCTGCGCGGAAGAGGCCATAAGAGCTTTGAATGGTGTTACTGGGTGAACTGGAAGGAATAGATGTCCGCGTCCTTCATGGAAAAGCGCAAACGCACGGGCTTGCCGGCCAGCGAGCTGACATCGGTGCCGGACTTCCAGGCGACCTTGCGATCCAGCTCATTGCCAATCTGCATCACGCAGTCCTCGACCGAGAAGCCGGGGATGGCCTTGCCGCCGGCATCTTCCAGGCCGACCTGCACGCCGCCGGCGGCGGAGGTGCTGAAGTTGAGCGACAGCTCACGGCCGGTGAACACCAGCGGCCGGGTGACAGCCTGGCCGCCCTGGTAACCGGCCTGCAGCGAGGCAAAACCATCGAGCCGCAGTGAGTAGCGACGCAGGTGCGCCGTCGGCTGCGCGTAGTCCTGATTGACGAAGACCGACATCTCCTGCGGGCCGGTCGGCACGACGTTGAGGGCCGGGTAGTTGGTGCGCGAGACCCAGTTTTGCGCGCCGATGCCGCCACGGATGAAACCTTCCAGGAACGTCCGGTCATAGAAGCCGAGGTGCTCCTCACCTTCAGCCGGCCGCGTGGTCATGAAGATGGCATCCGAGGTGTCCTTGAAGTAGCCGGGGTTGACCTGGATGGCCTTGGCCTGCTCGTCGCTGAGCACACGTCGGCCAGGCATGAAGCGCGCGGCGATGGCGACATAGAGATGCGGTGCGCGGAAGTACGGATGCGTCTGGTTTGTGTACAGATGCTCGATCGGTGCCGGACCCTCGGGATGGCGATACTCCAGCAGCACCGGCACCGACCACTTCAGGAAGTCGGAGCTGTCGCTGCGCACGATGCGGCGGATGCCGTTCTCGAACACCCTGTAGTAGGCCACGTACTTGCCCTCCGCGACCGACCAGAACGCCACGTTCTGCGAGTCGAACATGTACTTGTAGGGCACCAACGCCTTCGGGATCACCGGGTCGGCGACCATCTTCTGCCAGCGCAGGCCGTCCGGCGACTTCCAAGCGGTCAGCCCACCGCTTTCCATCGTGCCGCCCAGAGCCTTGAAACGCTCATCGGCCGGAACACCGGGCCGTTCATCGCGAAAGGGGCTGAAGTTGTGCGTCGCCGTCTGCGCATGCATCAGCACGACGTTGTTTTTGCGCGTGCCCAGCACCTCGTAGATGTCCAGCTCCGGCTTGGTCCAGGCACGGCCGTCGACGGATTCCGCGCAGCAGGTCACCTCCTCCTCGCTGCCATCCCGGTTGGCCACCGCCTTGCCGCGGTAGTAGGCACGCAGCCGCCCATCCGCCAGCGTGACGATTGTCGCATAGCCGCTGAACAGCCCCTCCCAGGGTTTGTCGAACTTGAGCGCCACTCCCTCATCGCGCGGCGCGTGCAACTGCAGATGCAGGCCCTTGAGTTCGTCGATCAGGAAACGATCGGCAAACACTTCGCGGCGTCCGCCGATGGACACCGGTTCGGCCGCAGCGGACAAGGTGTGGTTGAACAGCAGGCAGGCGAGAAGAGATGAGAAGATCAGGCGCATCATCCCCATGGAACCCTGCGATGCCGTCGGGGGCGACCGGATGCTTCTGGTCTGTTTTCCAGACCAGATGTGGCTCCAGCGGGCGAAGTCCACCGCAGGAGCAGCCACGCCACGGCTCAAAGCCCCTCCAAGGATGGCCGCAGCGCCGACAGATCCCCTGCCCCGGTCGCGGTCTCCTGGTCGGGCGGCATGGACCGGCCGTTGACCCGGCAGTTGTCCCAGGTGACGGTGCCGGCGACCTGCAGTTCGAGCCCTTCAAAGGTGCAGTGGCGGGCTTCCAGGATGGCGTTCTGTGCGACCACACCCAAGCGCGGTTCGACCAACCGCTTGAGGTGCACCTGCTCCAGCACCACCCGGCATCCGCTGCCAGAGCGACCGGTGATGACGAGCGGGTTTTGGGCGGACGAGTGGATCAGGGCCTTCGAAACGGAATACCGGCCTTCGTCCAAAAAGTACAGATCGTAACCGACATTGCGGGCCAGGAAGACATTCCGGTAACTCGTCTGAGCCGTGCCAATATCAGTGATGCCGGTGCTGTTGCCGATGCTGACCAGGCCATCGACCCGGTACTGCGCGGATTCATGGGCACTGATGCCGTCGTCGCCACATTCGATGGCGCGGATGTTCTCAAAGACGACCTCGCGGCAGTCGCCGTGGATGTTGAAGCCGTCGTTGTAGACGTGGGTCGCCGTCAGGTTGCGGATGACGAGGTGGGCGTTGTCGCCACTGAGC
>JAEYYS010000520.1 GCA_023428335.1 Verrucomicrobiota bacterium
AGCCCAACGGCATCATCCTGGTCACCGGCCCCACCGGCTCCGGCAAGTCGACCACCCTGTACACCTTCCTCAGCCAGCTTAATACCGAGCACCGCCGCATCGTCACCATTGAGGATCCGGTCGAAAACAAGCTGCCCGGCGTCGTCCAGATCGCCGTGCGACCGGAGATCAACCTCACCTTCGCCACCGGCCTGCGCTCGATCCTGCGCGGCGATCCCAACGTCGTCATGGTCGGGGAAATGCGCGACTTGGAGACGGCTGAAATCGCCATCCGCGCCGCCCTCACCGGTCACCTGGTCTTCTCCACCCTGCACACCAACGACGCCATCGGCGGCATCACCCGCCTGGTCGACATGGGCGTCGAACCCTTCTTGGTCGCCAGCTCGGTGCGCGCCTTCATCGCCCAGCGCCTCGTGCGCGTGCTCTGCCCGGAGTGCAAGGAGGTCGAACCCGACGCGCAGGCCAAGCTGCTCGAGCTGAAATATCATGGCCCCCTGTCGGCACCGGTTTACCGCGCCCGCGAAGGCGGCTGCGAAGCCTGCCGCGCCACCGGTTACAAGGGCCGCATGTCCATCTACGAACTGGTCCGCCTCACCCCCGCCATGGGCGAGCTCATCACCCACAAGGCCAGCGGCCAGCAACTGCTCCAGCAGGCCCTCAAGGATGGCTACCGACCGATGCGCGAGTACGGGGTGCGCAAAATCCTCGGCGGCCTGACGACGATCGAGGAAGTCATCAGCGTCACAGTCGCCGAGTCGGAGCAGTAGGCGCCGCGCGCACCTGTCGGACTGCAAAAATCCGTCGCATTCCCGCCTGGTCTCGACGACAGCATCCGCGATGCAAGACGCTCTGGATTCCGCGACCGAAAGCCTCATCGACCTGGCCCTCGCCGAGGATGTCGGCTCAGGCGACCTCACCGCCCGCTGTTTTGTGCCCGAGGACGCCCGCTCCAGCGCGCGCATCGTCGCCCGCGAGGCCGGCGTGCTCGCCGGGATCGAGGTCGCCCGCCGCGTTTTCGCCCGACTGGATCCGCGCATCGAAGTGCGCGCGCGGCTTGCCGATGGCGACGCCTTTGCCGCGGGCGACACCGTGCTCGAGCTTGAGGGACCGACCCGTGCCCTGCTCACCGGCGAGCGCACGGCGCTGAATTTCCTGCAGCGCCTCTGCGGCGTCGCCACCCAGACCCGGCGTTATGTCGCGGCGGTGCGCCCCCACCCGGTGCAGGTCTGGGACACGCGCAAGACCACCCCCGGCTGGCGCCTTCTGGAAAAGGCGGCCGTGCGCGCCGGCGGCGGCACCAACCATCGCATGGGCCTTTACGACCACGTCATGGTCAAGGACAACCACCTCGCCGCCGGCGGCGGTCTGGCGGCCCTGCAGGCCGGCATCGACCGCGTGCGCGCCGAGCGACCCGAGGCGCGAGTGCAAATCGAAGCGGACACCCTCGAACAGGTCGCCGCCTTCCTCAGCCTGCGCGGGGTCGACATGCTGCTGCTCGACAACATGAGCTGCGGGAAATTGCGCGAGGCCGTGCGCCTGAACGCGGGTCGCCTCTGGCTGGAAGCGAGCGGCGGTGTCACCCTCGATACGATTGGCGCCATTGCCGCCACCGGCGTCAACGCCATCTCGGTCGGCGCCCTCACCCACTCGGCGCGCGCGCTCGACCTCGGTCTCGACTTCGAACCGGCCTAACAGACTGCTGATCCGGTCGCTCAGCGCAGCATGGCGCGGGCGATGATGGCGTCGACCGGATTGAAGTCATCGGTGAACACCTGCCCATCCGCCGGCACCTGACTGCGCGGCACATGGGCGGCGGCGATGCGCGCCGGCACCGAACCGGCGATGTGACGTCGCCCGGCCAGCCGGCTCATGCGGTCCTCCTGCGAGGCCATGATGACGACATTCTGCACCAGCTGGCGCGGCCCTTGGACGGCAAAGATTTCGACGTGGGCGAAGACCTCGCGCAGGGTGGCGAGCATGCCGGCGAGCAGTTCCGCGCGCGGTCCCTGCACGGCGGAGATCGTGTTCATCAGATAAACCCCGCCCGGCTCCAGCCGGTCGGCCACCAGCTGGAAAAACTCGCGCGTCGCCAGGTGCGGCGGGATGGCGTGCACGCCGTTGTAGGCATCGCCGAAAATCAGATCCCAGCGCCGGTCCTTCTGGGTGCGCAGGTAGTGCCGGGCATCGCCGGCATGGGCCTGCACGCGTGGGTGCTTGTCGAGGTGGAAGTACTGCCGGCCGATGTCAATGACCTGCGGGTCCAACTCGGCGACATCGACCTCGGCCTCCGGGAACTCGCGCGAGACCTCGCACGGCATGCCGAAGGCACCGGCACCGATGAAGAGCGCACGGCGCAGCGGCTCGCCGCCCATGACGGCCAGCCGCCAGTAGTGCTGATACTCCAGCACGAGCGCCCCGTCCTCCGTTTGGATGCCGCCCTCGGAGGTGGAATCGAGCTGCAGGTAACGCCGGTTCTGCCGGCCCTCGCCCTGCTCGGTCACCTTGATGTGATGGTAAAACGACTCGCGCTCATGCAGCACGCCCGGCTCCGTTGGAGTTTCCAGCGCCAGACTGGCGGCGGCGGCCACCCCACCGGCGACGAGCAGAACGGCTTGACGCTTGCGCGAGCCGCGCGCCAGGGCGAAGGCCGCCAGCGCCAGCAGCAGCAGCAGGGCGGCACAGCCGAGGAAGATGGCGCGCACACCGAAGGCACCGAGCAGGACAAAGCCGGAAAGGAAGGTACCAACGAAACTGCCCAGCGATCCAAGCATGCTCACCGTGCCCGCGGCGCCACCGACATGACTGTCCTTCCAGGTCAGGCTGTACAGGCGCACCGAGGCGGGCGAGACTGCCCCGAGCAGGGCCCCCGGCAGGGCGAGCAGGAGCAGGGCAAACAGCACCGGCCCCTGCACCAGGCCGCGGTCGGAGAGCATGGGACCGAGCAGAACGGCGAGACCGGGAATGAGAAAGGTCAGCAGGGCGGCGGCGGCCAGCAGCCAGCCCAGCACCTCGGGGCCGGCACGGCGGTCGGCGAGTCGCCCGCCCGCGTAACCGCCGGCGCTGAAGGCCACCAGAATGACCCCGATCAGCGCGGTCCAGGTGTAGATGCTGTTGCCGAACATCGGCGCCAGCAGACGCGCGGCGCTGAGTTCGATGACCATCAGGGCCGCCCCCGAGCAGAAGCAGGCGGCACCGAGGTAGAGCCGCTCGAGTCGAAGAAAACCGGCGGCAGGTTCAGGGGAAGTCTTGGCCATGGGAAAAGGAAAAGCTGCGGGACACCTCAGTCATTGTAAAACACCAGCGCCAGAATGCGCCAGCCGTCGCGACCGCGGCCAAGGGTGAAATAATCCACCCCGGTGACAATCTCTTTGCCCTTGGTCAGGCGCCAGCGCACCTCGGCGAAGGCGACCCGGCTGTCGCCGCTGATCTTCTTCGAGAGCGGCACCTCGGTCATCGGACTGGGCGACCGCTCATGGCCGAGCTTCTGGCCGTGCAGGAAATCGGTCAGGCCCTGACTGGAACTGCGGCCGTTTTTTTCGACGAAGGTGACGCGCGCACCGGGATCAAAGCAGGCGCCATAACCCTCCATGTCGCGGGCCGACCAGGTGCTGAAGTAGCGGTCGAGAAAAGCCTCAATGGCCGCCTGCTCGGGATGCTGCGCGCGCCCGCAGGCGGCCAGCAGGCCGGCGAGGCAGAACAGGACGGCAAACCGGCGGCGGCGCATGGCGGAACCCGTTCAGTCCTCGGGCATCTCTTCCGGCACGCCCATGAGAGCGAGCAGGCGGTTCAAATCCTCGACCCCGTAGTAGTCGATCTCGATGTGCCCCTTCTTCTCGCCGTGCTTGATGCTGATGTTCGTCGTCAGATGCTGCATCAGGCGCTGCTCGACCGCCTCGACGGCGCGCGACTCCTCGGTCTCGCCGAGTTCAGGCTTCGGTGGCGGCGGATTGAGGATGGCGGCGGCGAGCTTTTCCGCCGCGCGCACGGTCAGGCCCTTGCGGACAATTTCATCGGCCGCGCGCTGCTGGTCCTCGGCCTTCTTCAGCGTCAGCAGCACCTTGGCGTGACCGGTGCTCAGGCGAGCGGAGGACAGCAGCTGCTGCACCGGCGGACAGAGGTCGAGCAGGCGCATCGTGTTGGCCACGGTCGCGCGGTTCTTGCCGACGCGCTGGGCGATGTCCTCCTGGCGCATGGCGAAGTCCTTCGACAGCCGTTCGTAGGCACGGGCCTCTTCGATCGGATTGAGACCCTCGCGCTGCAGGTTCTCGATGAGCGCCATCTCCAGCACGTCCTTGTCCGAAGCCTCGCGGACAATGACCGGCACCTGCTTCAGGCCCAGCTCGCGCGAGGCGCGGAAACGGCGCTCACCGGCGATCAGCTCCAGCTTGCCGGCAACCCGGCGGACGATGAGCGGCTGGATGACCCCGTGCTCGCGGATCGAGTCCATGAGCTCCTGGAGCATCTCCTGGACGAACTCCTTGCGTGGCTGCAGCGGGCTGGGCACGACCTGCTCCAGCGCGACATGGTTGACCACGTCGCCGGGCGCCGGCTGGGCGAGCGCGGGTGGCTTGGCCACGCCGCTCACGGCCGAAGGCGCCGAGATGAGCGCGCCGAGTCCTTTTCCAAGTGCTGCTTTTGCCATAAGGACGGCAGGTTAGTGCGGCCACCGGGGATGGCAAACAGCTTTTGCCGCCGCACTCCCAAAGTGGCTGCGGCTTCAGCCGCATCGGAACCCCCGTGTGCCAGAAGTTTGGACCGGAGCGCGAGGGTATCGAAGCCCCCTCGCCTCTGGGGCAGTGGCCACAGCCCCGACCCCGAGCGAGCAGGCTAAAGC
>JAEYYS010000521.1 GCA_023428335.1 Verrucomicrobiota bacterium
ATGTCCAACCACTTCCACCTGCTCGTCGGGGTGCCGAAGAAGCCGGAGGTGATGCCGTCCAATGCGCAGTTGGTGACGCTCGTGCGGGAGTCGCTCGGCGATCTGGAGGCAACGCGCCTCGAATACGACCTGGAGCTGGTGGCCAAGGCGGGTGCCGCCGCCGCCAGCGTGGCCCTGGCGCAGGCGGCGGTGCGCGAGCGTTACCTGCGGCGGATGTGGGACATCTCGCTGTTCATGAAGACGCTCAAACAGCGTTTCACGCAGTGGTTCAACAAGGTGCACCAGCGCAAGGGCACGCTGTGGGAGGATCGCTTCAAGAGCGTGCTGGTGGAATCGGCCGGGGAACCGCTGCGGGCGATGGCGGCCTACATCGATTTGAACCCGGTGCGCGCGGGGCTGGTGGTCGATCCGAAGGACTACCGGTGGAGTGGCTACGGCGCGGCGATGGGCGGTGACACCGACGCGCTTACAGGCCTGCAGGAACTGGAGCGGGTGGAGGACGTCGGAGTGGCGGAGGAGATCCTGGAGCAACGGCGTGCGGAGCGTGCCGTGCGCACACCGCGGCAGAGGAAGCGAGCGGTGCTGGAGCGGCATCGGGCGCTGCTGTATGGTCGCGGCGAAGAGCGTGGCGTGGGGAGAGACGGCCGAGCGTTGCGGGCGGGCTTCACGCGCGAGGCGGCACGGCAGGTGGTGGCGGAGGGTGGGCGGCTGCCGGGGAGCGTGTATTTGCGCTGCCGGGTGAGGTATTTTACCGACGGAGCGGTGATTGGCAGTCGGTCCTACGTCAACGAGGTGTTTGGAGCGCTGCGGGAGCGGTTTGGGCCTCAGCGTAAGACAGGGGCGCGGCTGCTGCGGGGACTGGCGCGCGAGGAACGGCTTTACGCGCTGCGGGATTTGAGGTCAGGGGTCACCTGAGGCGGCGGTTGCGGGTGCCGATGGGGGCTTGGCTGTGCCACCCCCTGTGGTTTTGCCATGCCAAGGTATGAAACCTCCTAGATAACTCTTGGCAAACAACCGACGTTTAGGCGCGTTTTTTCGTGCTGCAAAAGACACGAAATACCGAGCACTTTCTCGGAAAGTAGAGTCAATAGCTTGAAGTGGTAAAAAAATATCTTGCACAAAAGGGGTGTTTTAAATAAAAACTCCAAAGTGCTAGATTAAGCCAAAAGTGTAGACTCATGAAAGGAGACGATGTGGAAAAATGAAATCACTGGATGTCATCAGGGAAGAAGCGGATGCGGAATACTGGCAGATTGCCGCTGGCTGCATCCGCGAGCGCCGGATTAAAGCGGGCCTGAGTCAAAAGCAACTTGCCAGCGCGGCGGGTATTACTTGCGCGCAAGTGCAGACTCTGGAGAGGAGGCTGCTGTCGGCCAGATTGGACATCTTTAAATTCTGCTGCCTAGCACTTGGCATCTCCATGGTTCAGCTCTTGGCGGAGGCGTGTCACTGCGAGAGAGAGCGCCTGCTTCTACGCATCGCCGGAGGCCAATCATGAAAAATGCCAGGCATTTTAGGGGGCCTTGTCGGGCAGGCGGCGGTTGACCGCGCCGGGCGTCGCCGTTACCGGAGCGGCATGAGCCAGCCTCACGTTGCCATCATCGATTGGCGGACCGCGCCACAGGACGAGGACCAGTCCAGGGTTGAAAAACAGATCCTGGGCGATGGCATTCGCCTGACCCGGCACCTGTGCGACAGCGATGCCGATCTCGACGATGAGGCGGTCGCGGCTGACGCCATCATCCTCTGGCACAACCTGCCGCTCACGGCCGCCGGTCTGGCGCGGCTGAAGCGCTGCCGGGCGGTCATCCGCAACGGCGTTGGCTATGACAGCGTCGACACCGCCGCGGCGCGCGCTCTGGGCATCGCCATCTGCAACGTGCCGGACTACGGCACCGAGGAGGTCGCCGACCATGCCATCGCCCTGGTCCTGGCGCTCTGCCGGCAGCTGTTCCCGCTCGATGCCGAGGCGAAGTCGCTCGGCTGGACGATCCGCGTCGGCGAACGCCTGCGCCGCCTGAGCACCCTGACCTTTGGCGTTGTCGGCCTGGGCCGCATTGGCACCGCCACCGCCCTGCGCGCCAAGGCGCTCGGCTTCCGCGTCGTTTTTTACGATCCCTACCTGCCGAACGGGGTGGACAAGGCGGTCGGGCTGGCCCGCGTGCGCACGCTCGACGAGCTGCTGGCGCGCAGCGAGGTGTTGTCGCTGCACTGCCCGCTGACCGCCGAGACCCGCCATCTGATTGGCGCGCGCGAGTTGGCCCTGCTGCCGGAGGGGGCCTTTTTGGTCAACACCGCCCGCGGCGCCATCGTCGAAAAGACAGCCGTGCTGGCGGCCCTGCGCTCGGGTCGGCTGGCCGGGGCGGGGCTGGATGTGATCGAGGACGAGCCGCTGCGCACGCCCGACGAGGCGGCCACCCCGAACCTGATTGCCACCTGCCACGCCGCATTTTGCAGTGTCGAGGCCAAGGCCGAGATGCGCCGAACCTCGGCGCGGCTGGCCCTGGCCGCCGTCCGCGGCGAAGCGCTGGAGAACGTCGTCAATTGAAGGTCGGCTCCTGCCAGTGAGCGGCTCCTGCCCGGGGGCTGGGGCTTGACGGGCTGCTTTCGCCCCGCCCCGGCCTGCGAAAATCCTTCTGGAAGGCAAAAAATCTCCTTGCGAAAATGCGTCCTCGTGGTTTTCTGCCTCTCCCCATTCCCCACTCACACCCGCCGACAAGGCGTCGGTAACCGAAATCCAACATGAGCGAAGCCACCACCAGCACCCAGACGTTTCAACTGCACGACAAAGACACCGGAAGTTCCGATGTGCAGGTTGCGATTCTGACGGAGCGCATCAATTACCTGACCCAGCATCTGACGGTCCATTCCAAGGACCACTCGACGCGCCGCGGTCTGCTGAAAATGGTCGCCCGCCGCCGCAAATTGCTGGACTACCTCAAGGTGACCGCCAACGAGCGTTACCTGAAGCTCCTCAAGAGCCTGAATCTGCGCCGCTAACCGCCAAATTTCCGAAGGGTGATGCAATGCATCGCCCTTCGCGTTTCGGGCGGTCTCTTTTCCGGCCGGGAGTCATCGTGACAGGACGCATGATCGTCCGCTACGTTCCCGCGTCCGCGTCGCCGCCCGCCCCACTTCGGCGAGTCCCCGCTTTTTTCCCGCGCCTGTCGCGCGCCTGGTGACGCCTGCGTCCCCACCTTTCCCCAAACCCAAAACACAACACAGCCAAACCATGGCCATCCACAAACAAACCGCCCAGCTCGGTGCTGGCACCATTGAAATCGAAACCGGCAAGCTTGCCAAGCTTGCTGACGGCGCCGTTACCGTGCGCCTCGGCGAAACCATCGTCATCGTCACCGCCGTCTCGGCGACCAAGATCAAGGAGGGGCTCGACTTCTTCCCGCTCTCCGTCGAATACAAGGAGAAAGCCTCCGCTGCCGGCCGCTTCCCGGGCGGTTACTTCAAGCGCGAAGGTCGTCCGACCGAGAAGGAAATCCTCACCTGCCGCATGACCGACCGCCCGCTGCGGCCGCTCTTCCCGAAGGGTTACTTCTACGAAACCCAGATCGTCGCCCTGCTGCTCAGCGCCGACGGTGAGAACGACTCCGACATCCTGGCGATGAACGGTGCCTCGGCCGCCCTCTGCGTCTCCGACATCCCCTTCGCAGGCCCGATCGGTGCTGCCCGCATCGGCCGCGTCAACGGCCAGTTCGTGGTCAACCCGACGCACAGTCAGCGTGAGTTCAGCGATCTCGACCTCGTGTACGTCGGCAACAAGACCGATGTCATCATGATCGAGGGCGCCGCCAACGAACTGCCTGAGGAAGAATTCGTCGCCGCCCTGCGCTTCGCCCAGGACGCCATCCAGCCGATCATCCAGGCCCAGGAGGCCCTGGCCGCCGCCGTCGCCAAGCCGAAGCGCGTGGTGCCGCTGATGCTCGCCCGCGAGGAACTGCTGGAAGTCGCCTATCAGGTCGCCGGCGACCGCATCGAGGCCGCCCTGTACCAGCCGAGCAAGGTGGCCCGCGGCAAGGCCGTTGGCGCCCTCAAGGACGAGGTCGAGGCCGCCATCAAGGCGAAGTACCCCGAGGCCACCGCCTTCGAAATCAGCCAGGCCTTCGATTACCTGCAGAAGAAGGCCTTCCGCATTTCGATCCTCGACAAGCTCAGCCGCTGCGACGGCCGTGCCATCGACCAGATCCGCCCGCTTTCCGGCGAGGTTTCCGTGCTGCCCCGCACGCACGGTTCGGCGCTGTTCGCCCGCGGCGAGACCCAGGCCCTGGCCATCGCCACCCTGGCTCCGGCCGACGAGGCCCAGGAAATGGACACCTACGCCGGTGGTCCGGACAGCAAGCGCTTCATCCTGCACTACAACTTCCCGCCCTTCTCGGTCGGTGAGTGCGGCCGCTTCGGCGGTCAGAACCGCCGCGAAATCGGCCACGGCGCCCTCGCCGAACGCTCGATCGAGCCGGTCATCCCGCCGAAGGAGCAGTTCCCCTACGCCATCCGCATCAGCAGCGAAGTCATGGAGTCGAACGGCTCCACCTCGATGGCCTCGGTTTGCTCGGGCGTCATGGCCCTCATGGACGCCGGTGTGCCGCTCAAGCGCCCGGTGGCCGGCATCTCCGTCGGTCTCGTCACCGAGTTCGAAGGCGAGCAGATGAAGCGTTACCTGACGATGATGGACATCCTCGGTTCCGAGGACCACTTCGGCGACATGGACTTCAAGCTCTGCGGCACGTCCCAGGGCGTCACCGGCTACCAGCTCGACCTCAAGCTGCCGGGCATCCCGCTCAGCATCCTTGAGGAAGCGGTCGCCAAGGCCCGCAACGGCCGCACCGAGGTGCTCGCCGCCATGGCTGCCGGCATCAGCGAAGTCAAGCCGCTCAGCCCGCACGCCCCGCGCATTGAGATCATCAAGATCAACCCGGACAAGATCGGCGAACTGATCGGCCCCGGCGGCAAGAACATCAAGGGCATCCAGGCCGAGTCCGGCGCCGAGATCAGCATCGAGGACGACGGCACGGTGTACGTTTACGCCACCCGCAAGGAAGGCCTGGAGCGCGCCATTGAGATGATCAACGGCGTCTCCCAGGAGATCGAGCCCGGCAAGCTCTACACCGGCAAGATCGTCAGCACGACGAACTTCGGGGCCTTCATGAACCTCGGCGGCAAGAAGGACGGCCTGATCCACATCAGCGAGCTGGCCGACTTCCGTGTCAACCGCACCGAGGACGTCGTCAAGGTCGGCGACATCGTCACCGCCAAGTGCCTTGGCATCGACGAGAAGGGCCGCATCAAGATGAGCCGCAAGGCCGCCATGAAGGAGAAGGACGCCGCCGCCCAGGCGGAAGGCGAAGCTCCCGCCGAGGCCTGATCCCTGAACCCATCCCACGAGGCTGCCGCCGGATTTCCGGCGGCAGCTTTTTTTGTGGAAGGCCGGGCCGCCGTTGCTGAAAGCAAGGGCGGTGTGCCGCCGGTGGTTCGCGGCGGAGCCCCGACTGGCTGTGCGTCATCGCCATGGAGGGCGACGTTTTCGTCAACGGTTTCAAGGTTGAACCCAAGGGGGGCGTCCCTATGGTGAAGCGCATGGCTGACTCCTTTCCACCCGCGATCGGCATCATCGGCGGCTCCGGCTTGTACGAAATCGAGGGCTTTGAGCAGCCCGAGGAGATCGAGGTGGTCACGCCCTTCGGTGCACCCTCGGACCGGCTGGTCGCCGGCACCTATGCGGGTCGTCGCGTTTTCTTCCTGCCCCGCCACGGTCGCGGTCATCGCCTCCTGCCCACGGAGTTGAACCACCGTGCCAACCTCTGGGCCCTGCGCTCGCTCAACGTGCGCTGGATCATCGCCGTCACCGCGGTCGGCAGCCTGAAGGAGGAATATCGCCCGCGGGATGTGGTCCTGCCCGACCAGTACTTCGACCGCACCAGCCGGCGCGATCTGCACACGTTCTTCGGTCGCGGCATCGTCGCCCACGTCGGCTTTGGCGAACCCGTCAGCGCCGGGCTGCGTGGCCTGCTGCGCAGTGCCGCCACGGAATGCGGGGCCCGCGTTCATGACGGCGGCACCTATGTCTGCATGGACGGCCCGGCCTTCTCGACCCGTGCCGAGTCCGAGGTGAACCGCCGGCTGGGTTTCGATGTCATCGGCATGACCAACCTGCCCGAGGCCAAGCTCGCCCGCGAGGCGGAGATGGCCCTCGCCACCCTGGCCATGGTCACCGACTACGACTGTTGGAAGACCGATGAGGCGGATGTGACCGCGGAGTCGGTGCTGGCCCACGTCCAGGCCAACGCCGCCATGGCGAAGCAGATCCTCGCCCGGGTCCTGCCGCAGGTGCCTGCCGTGCCCGACTGGCCCGAGCATCGCGCCCTCGACACCGCCCTGGTCACCGATCGCAAACTCTGGCCGGAAAAAACGGCGCAGAGCCTGAAACCCCTGCTGGAAAGGTTCCTCTGACATGCATCTGCCCGACTGCCTCCAACGGGCCGGCTCGCCGGCCTATCCCATCTATGAAATCCGGCATGCGCGCGCGACCGCCCGCATCGCCGTCAATGGCGCCCACCTCATGGAGTGGGCGCCGGTCGGCCAGGCGCCGGTGCTTTACCTGAGCCCGGACGCCGTGCTCGAACCTGGCAAGCCGATCCGCGGTGGCATCCCGGTCTGCTGGCCCTGGTTTGGTCCGCATGCCGACCCGCAGCGGCCGATGCACGGCTACGCGCGCATCCTGCCCTGGCGACTCGCCCTCGCCGAGGCGGATGAGGCCGGCGTGCACCTGGTCTTTGAGCTGGAAGCCGGCGAAGCGGTCCAGCCCTGGTGGGAGCCGCGTCTGGCGGCGCGACTGGAGATGCGCATCGGTGAGGCGCTCGAGGTGGTCCTTGCCACCCGCAACACCGGCGATGAACCGCTGCGTTTGGAGGAGGCGCTGCACACCTATCTGACGGTGGGCGACATCACGCGTGTCACGGTGCGCGGGCTCGACAGTGCGGCCTATCTCGACACGGTGGGTGAGCGGGTGCTGCGTCGGCAGGTTGGCGATGTCCTGTTTGATCGCGAGGTCGACCGCCAGTACGCCAGCACCGTCGCCGTGGCGGTGGAGGATCCGGTGCTCAACCGCACGCTCGTCGTTGAGAAGGAAGGCAGCGCGACGACGGTGGTGTGGAATCCGTGGATCGAGAAATCGAAGCGGCTCGCCGATCTGCCCGACGAGGCTTATCTCGGCTTTCTCTGTGTTGAGGCGGCCAACGCCGGTGACGGTGCCGTCGACCTGGCCCCAGGCATGGAGCACCACCTGCGCACGCGCGTGCGGCTGGCCTGACCTCAAGCTGGCTGCACGGAGAAATCGGCGTCGTCGAGCGAGCGCAAAACGAGTTCGCGCGGCACGCAGGTGTCGTCCATTTCCAGGCAGCGCAGGACGCCGTTGGCAACCTGTTCCGGGCGCAGGAAGAGCTGGCGCGGGGCGGCGCGTTCCGAGGCCTCGTCCCAGAAGGCGGTGTCGACGCCGCCGGGCAGCAGGGCGGTGACGCGAATGCGGTGGGGTGCGGCCTCCTCGGCCAGGCCCTGGGTGAAGCCGCGCACGCCCCACTTGGCGGCGCAGTACACGGTTTCGCTGGGGATGCCGCGCAGGCTGGCGGTGGAGATGATGTTGACGATGTGACCGTGGCGCTGTGGCATCATCGCACGCAGGGCGGCCTGTGAGCCGAGGATGCTGCCCTTCAGGTTGACGTCGAGCATGAGATCGATCTCGGCCTCGCTGTAGTCGGCGATCCAGCGGTGACGGGCGAGGCCGGCGTTGTTGATCCAGACGGCGATTTCGCCGAGGCGGGCGCGTGCCTGGCTGACGACGCGCGCAAGGTCATCGGCACGGGTGACATCGGCGGTGACGGCGAGCGCCCGACCCTCGGGCAGTGACGCCTCCGCCGCGGCCAGGGCGGCGGCGTCGAGGTCGACCAGCACCGGCAGTGCACCGCGGGCGGCGAGTGCCCTGGCGATGGCGAGACCGATGCCGCGGGCGGCGCCGGTGATGACGCAGACTTGATCCTGGAGGTTCATGGCGTGGACGAAGGAGGCTTCAGCGCCACTCGGCGGCGTGACGGGCGAAGGCGGCGTCGGCGCGCTGCAGGGCCTCATCGACATCGGCCGCGCTGTGGGCAAGGCTGAGGAACCAGAGGCCGCGTTCGATGGCGCGCACGCCGTTTTCGAGCAGGCAGCGGCGCAGGTGCGCCCAGCGCGGCGCGTCGTGGCGATGCACGTAGTCACGGTAGCTGGTGACAAGTCCCTCGTCGGCGCCGGGTTTGAGCATGACCGTGTGGAAGACCAGGCCCGGGCCCTGCGGGCGCAGGGGAATGCCATGCCGATCGGCGAGCACGCGCAGTTGCTCCATGAGGCGGCGACCCAGGTCGATGATTCCGGCCGGATGGGCCCGGCCGAGCGAGAGGATCTCGTCGAGGCACCATTTGGCGGCGCTCAGGCAGAGCGGATTGGCATTGAGGGTGCCGGCGTGCACGACCTCGCCGCTGAGGATCTTGGCGAAGGCCTTCTCCTTGCCAACCAGGGCGGCAAAGGGCACACCACCGCCGACCGCCTTGCCGAGAATGGTCAGGTCCGGCACGACGCCGTAATGCGTTTGGGCGCCGCCGGCACCGAAGCGGAAGCCGGTGATTGTTTCGTCGGCAATCATGAGCATGCCGTCGCGGTCGCAGAGTTCACGGATGGCCGGCAGCAGGCCGGGCACGGGCTCCATGCAGCCGGTGTTGCAGAGCACGGGCTCGAAAACGATGGCGGCGATCTGGCCGCGGAATTCGTCGACCTTGCGGCGCAGGTGCTCGACATCGTTCCAGCGCACGACCACAAACTGCTCCAGCACCTCCGGGATGACGCCCTGGCTCGGGTGCAGGCGCGCCGGATGCTCGTCGTCGCCCCAGCGGTCGGGTGGCGGCGCAAAGCCGACCAGACCCTCGTCGGCCCAGCCGTGGTAATGGCCTTCGAACTTGAGGATGAGCTTGCGGCCCGTGTGGGCGCGCGCCAGGCGGAAGGCGGCGAGCACGACCTCGGTGGCCGAGTTGTTGAAGCGCACGCGCTCGGCGCCGGGGATCATCTTCTGCAGGCGTTCGGCCACCTCGATCTCCAGTTCGCACTGCGCCGCCCAATGGGTGCCCTTGCGCGCTTGCGTGGCGATGGCCTCGGCCATGCCGGCGGGGGCGTGACCGTACAGCAGGGCGCCCTGGCCGGTCTGGAAATCGATGAATTCGTTGCCGTCGACGTCCCACAGGCGGCAGCCTTTGCCGTGGTCGAAGTAGAGTGGCACGGGCACCTCCATCTTGCGGATGCCACTGTTGATGCCGCCGGCGATGCTGCGCTGGGCGCGTTCGAAGAGTTCCTGGGAGCGGGTGAACATAGAAAGAGAGATAAGCTGCGAGTGAAGCTCATTCTTTCGCGCTTGTCACGGCAGGCTTCATGCCAGCGGAAAGATCGGCCGGCCTGGCTTCGTCACAGCAGGTGCGGATCAACCTCCGCGGCGATCATGCGCTGCAGCCTTCTGCTCCACGTCCTGGCGGCCCTGCTGCCGGGGGCGGCGTTGGCTGGGGAAACCGAACACTGGCCGCAGTTCCGCGGCGCGCAGGCGGACGGCCTGGGCGAGGGCGCCACGCTGCCCGAATCCTGGAGTGCCACGGAGAACGTCGTCTGGAAGGTGCGCGTGCCCGGCTGGGGCTGGTCCTCGCCGATCGTCTGGGGCAACCGGGTCTTTGTCACCTCGGCGGTGGGCGAAACCGAACTGCCGACGCCTTCGGTCGGCGGTTACCCGGGCGGCCACATCGGCAGCGGCGAGGTGCACCGCTGGATGCTGTTCTGCTTCGACACCGAGTCTGGGCGCCTGCTCTGGCAGTTTGAGGCCCACCGCGGCATCCCGCCGCAGCCGCGCCACCCGCGCAGTTCCTTTGCCAACGAAACGCCGGTGACCGACGGCAGGCATGTGTTCGCCTACTTCGCCAACATCGGCCTGTTCTGCGTCGATCTTGAAGGGAACAAGGTCTGGGAGCGGCGCTGGCCGAGCTACCCGATGCGCGACGGCTGGAACACCGGGTCCTCTCCGGTGCTTGGCGACGGTCGCGTGTTCGTGCAGAACGACAACGAGCAGGAGTCCTTCGTTGAGGCGCTCGACGCGGCCAGTGGTCGCACGCTCTGGCGCGTGCCGCGCGAGGAGCGCAGCACCTGGTCGACGCCCTACCTCTGGG
>JAEYYS010000043.1 GCA_023428335.1 Verrucomicrobiota bacterium
GCGCAAGTTCGTGCGTCTTGGCAGTTGTCAGACGGGGGAGCCGCGCTTAGTTGCTTTCCCGCACGGCCGAGGTCGTGCGTCATCCCATTCACACCATGCCGTCGCTTCCTCTGGTCAAGGTCGGGGCCGTGCCAGTCGACGGCACGCAGCCTCTTTTCATTCTGGGCCCCTGTGTCATCGAGAGTGAAGCCTTTCTGTGGAGCGTCGCGGAACGCCTCGCCCCCCTGGCCGCCAGCCTGCGTCTGCGCTGGGTTTTCAAGGCCTCCTACGACAAGGCCAACCGCAGTTCCGGACAGTCCTTCCGTGGACTGGGCGTCCGCGCGGGCTGCGCCCTGCTCGAACGCGTCGGTCGTGAACTGGGCGTGCCAGTGACCACCGACGTGCACAGCCCCGAAGAGGCAAGGAACGCCGCGGATCACATCGACCTGCTGCAAATCCCGGCCTTTTTGTGCCGTCAGACCGACCTGATCACCGCCGCCGGCGAGACTGGCCGGGCGGTCAATGTCAAAAAGGGCCAGTTCATGGCCCCTTGGGACGTTCGCAACATTGCCGACAAACTCGTCGCCTGCGGCTGCGAAAACTTTCTTTTTACCGAACGCGGCACCACCTTTGGGTATCAAAACTTGGTGGCCGACATGAGATCGCTCTACTGGATGCGCGAACTGGGTTACCGGGTCATTTTTGACGCCACCCATTCCGTTCAGCGCCCCGGCGGACTTGGCAACGCCACTGGCGGCGACGGCAAACTGGCCCCGGTGCTGGCGCGTGCCGCGGTCGCGGCCGGCTGCGACGGGGTTTTCATGGAAACCCATCCCGAGCCGGAGAAGGCCTTTTCCGACGGCCCCAACCAGGTGCCGCTCGGCGAACTGGCGCCCATCCTGCGCACGCTGGGCGATCTCCACCAGATTGTTCGAAGGGAGGGGCTGTCGTGAGGTCCTGCCGCCGACTGCTCGCCGTCGTCCTGGGCCTGCTCGCCCCGGGCATGACCGGCCAGGAAGCCGATGACGGCCTCGCCGGGGTCGGGCGCATGGTGCCGCTCGGTTTCGAGAGCCGCAACGTCGTCATCCCCTCCTTCAAGGACGGCAAGCCCGCCTTCGAACTGAGCGCCGACACGCTGACGCGCGTGGACGACGAACGCCTCGTCTGCGGACCCAC
The DNA here is from genome assembly GCA_023428335.1 of Verrucomicrobiota bacterium. GTDB lineage: Bacteria > Verrucomicrobiota > Verrucomicrobiia > Verrucomicrobiales > Verrucomicrobiaceae > Prosthecobacter. The sequence goes on from JAEYYS010000043.1 coordinate 1,156, forward strand.
AAGCATCGAGGTTTTTGGGGCGACGACCGCCTTCAACACACAGGTGCGACTGCCTTCCGCGGTGTTCCACCTGGGGGAACGCGTGTTGCGCAGCGGTGAGCGTTGCCGCATCACCCGTGCCGATTTTGCCGCTGAAGGCGACAGCCTGGTCTTTGACACCACCACTTCGATCGGCGCCCTCAAGGGCCGTGTGACCACCGTGATCTTCGACACAGCCGCCTTGACGGGCGCGCCTGCCTCCGGCAAAGCTGCCAGCCGTCCCGCCGCCAAGAACTGACATGCGCCCGCTCTTCCCGTTTTTTCTCCTGCTGACCTGCCTGCCCTTGACCGGCCAGGCCCAGCAGGGGGTGCCCGGACAGGATCCGGCCCTGCGCGCCGCGGCGGAAAAACTGCGAGAAGCCGGCGGCACGGATGGCGCCGGCAAGGCGCTGCGCGCCGCCCAAGGTCTGGCCGGACAGGTGCCGGAAGGCGTGGCCGAGGCCGCCAAGGCCGCGGTGCAATCGCCGGAAGTGAAGCGTCAGGCGGTCGACGCCGCCAAAAGCCTGCTGCCTGAGGCGAAAAAATGGCTGAAACCCGCGTCGCCTGCGACCGAGGCGGCCACCGCGCCGGCACCCACCGCGCCGGCTGCCGGTCCGCAGCCGCAGGCCCTGCCGCCCCTTGAGGATCCGGCGGCCAAGCCGCGCGAGCCAACCGTGGTGATCGAGGCCGATGAGGCCGTTTTCAACCTGCGCGAGGCGGTTTTCGTGTACACCGGCCACGTGCGCGCCCGGCATCCGCAGTTCTACATCGAGTGCGACGAACTGGTCGTCGAGATGCTGCGCGAGGAGAAGCCTGACGAGGCGCAGGACAAGTCGAAGGACAAAAAGGCACCCGGGAAAAAGCCTGCGGACGACGCGATCACGACCGCGGACGAACCCCGCGATGGCGGCATCCGCAAGGCGGTGGCGACCGGTTCGACGGTGACCATTGAGAAGCGCAACGCCGAAGGCGAGGTGCAGATGGGCAAGTGCCGCAAGGCGGTCTACGACGGCGTGACCGGCGCCATCACCATGAGCAACTATCCGCAGGTGCAGCGCGGCAACATCCTGCACATGGCCACGCAGCCCGACACGCTGATGGTGTTTGAAAAGGACGGCCGCTTGCGCACCACCGGCCGGCCGCGCACGGTCATTTTGGGCGAGGAGGAAGGCAGCGGGGCGGGGGTGCTCCCCGAGCCCGGACGTTGAGAGGCTACGGCATGACGGCTACACCCCCCATGGATTCAACACCCCCCGCAGGAGCGGCCCAGGCCGACGGGAAGTCGCCGGGCGTGCTGCTGCACACCGAGGGCCTGAAAAAGGTCTACGACGGACGTGCCGTGGTCAATGGTGTCGACATCGAGGTCAAGGAGGGGGAAATTGTCGGTCTGCTTGGCCCGAACGGGGCCGGCAAAACCACCACCTTTTACATGATCGTCGGCCTGGTCCGGCCGAACGGCGGCCGGGTCGTTTTCGACGGCAAGGACGCCACCCACCAGCCGATGTTCAAGCGCGCGCGCCTCGGCATGGGGTACCTGCCGCAGGAGGAATCGATCTTCCGCCGGTTGACCGTCCGCGAGAACATCATCGCGGTCATGGAGACCCAGCGCTTCACCCGCCAGGAGCGTGAGGACCAGTGCCGCCAGCTCATGGAGAAGTTCGGCATCGACCACGTGGCCGACAACCTGGCGCTGACGTTGTCAGGTGGCGAGAAGCGCCGGCTGACCATTGCCCGCAGCCTGGTCACCGAGCCGAAGCTGCTCATGCTCGACGAGCCGTTCAGCGGCGTCGATCCCATCGCCGTGAGCGAGATCCAGGACATCATTCGCATGCTGCGGGCGGCCGGCCTGGCCATCCTGATCACCGACCACAACGTGCGCGAGACCCTCAACATCGTTGACCGCGCCTACCTCATTTATGAGGGACAAGTTCGCCGCCACGGCACAAAGGATTTCCTTGTCAACGACCCCGAGGCGCGCAGGCTTTATCTGGGCGAAGATTTCACCATGTGAACGGTTTTCTTTCCGCAACCCCCCAACCCACAACGAAGAGACACACCATGCAAAAACACAACGTCAACCTGCCGATCGTCGTCACCGGACGCCACGTCGAGATCACCGACGCCATCCGCGACTACGCGCACAAGAAGATCGAGGGCCTGCACCTCGACTATCCGCGCATCATTGAGGCCAAGGTCGTCCTGGACGTCGAGCACCACCGCCAGATCGCCGAGATCATCCTTTTCTGCGCCAATCACATCGTCATCGAGGTGAAGAGCACGACCGAGGACATCTATGCCTCCATCGACGAGTCGATCTCCAAGATCGCCCGCCGCATGCGCAAGTTCAAAACCCGCCTGCTGAAGAGCCACCGCCCGCGCAAGGAAGGCAGCATCCGCCACCTCGAGCAGCAGGTCTTCCACGCCGACAGCCTGCACTCCGAGGAGGAGCACATCGAGGCTTCCTACATCCATCAGGAGCAGTACAAGGTGCGCCCCCTCTATCCCGACGAGGCCATCATGAACCTGGAAATCAGCGGCCATCCCTTCGTTGTCTTCCACAATCAGAAGACCCATCGCCTGGCCATCATGTTCCGTCGCAAGGACGGCGAGTACGGCCTCATCGAACCCCGCGACGAGGCGGCCTGAGCGCCCGCGTTGCCTGACTGAAAAAAAACCGGCGTCCCCAAGCGGGGACGCCGGTCTTTGTTTGGAGGGGTGTCGCCGCTGTTCAGCGGACCTGGGTGATGTGGCGGTCGGGCGCCGCATCAAAGGCGGCCTTGCTGGCGGCATCGGCAAAGGCGACCTGGCGCTGGTAGGTCACCTTCTTCGAGGCGTCCGCGCGCTTCTTGCTGAGCGGGCACTGGCTGCCGTTGGCCGTGAGGATGTTGCGCAGGTAGGCCTTGGGCGTGGCGTTGAACTGGCTGACGCAGCGGTCGCAGCAGACCGCCACGGTCTTGCTGTACTGACTGGTGATCGCCGGATTGGCCGGCTTGCCCGAGATCGGGCAGACGGTGTTCAGCGGTTCGGCGGCGGCGAGCGGCGAGAGGGCGAGAACGGCAAGCAGGGCAAGGAGGTGTTTCATGGGGATGGGTTTGACGGTTCAAGGGTTTAAAACATTTCAGCCCGGCGCGCGCAACCCAAACTTGCCGCTCGGCGCCCGCCTTTTTTCCAGTTCCCGGTTGCCGGTTCTGCCTTCCCCCCGCTAATTGGCCGGGCATGGTTGTCATCCGTCCGCAGAGACCGACCTGGCGCGAGTCCTTCAGGAG
>JAEYYS010000078.1 GCA_023428335.1 Verrucomicrobiota bacterium
ACGGCGGCACGCTGTCGCTGATGACAATTTGATCGATGGCAGGATCGGCCAGCACTTCTTTCGACCCGGACATGAATAGGCCGTGCGTCACCAGGCAGATCACGCGACGCGCGCCGGGGGGGCCCCCCCGCGCGGGCGGGGGCGCCCCCCGTCCTGCAAGGGGGTGATGGTGAGGTGGAACCAGCGCTTTTTGGCGCCGGTGTGACAGGGGTATTCCCAATGGAACTCAGGACTCTCGCCACGCAGAACACGTTCCAGTCCTTCCAGGACAGCGGCCGCCTCAGGTGCCCCGCGGCTCGCGGCCTGGCGGCAGACGTTCAGGTAGCTTTGGCCAATGCCGTGGTTGGTGGCCTCCAGGTGGTTTTCCTCGCCGAAGCGCTTCCAGGCTTCGTTGACGATGCGGATGGTGCCGTCGCTGTCGAGTAGGGCGATGTGGGCGGGCAGCGCGTCCAGAAGCGATGCCGGCACCACGGTCTGCCCGGCAGCCTGTCCGGGGGAGGGGCTCTTCTCCGGGTTGGGCGACGGCTTTTTCATGGGGGATGCGCTTGGAACGGCGCCAGCAGCCTCAGTGCTTGCGCCAAAAGGCGGAGACCGCCTCGACGAGGCCGGGAATGCTGTGCGTCTTCGCCTCCACATTCACTTTCAGGCCGTGGCGGCGGATGGCGGCACTGGTGACCGGGCCGATGCTGGCGATCTTGATGCCCTTGGGCAGCTCGACCTTGAGGTCCATGAAGCCGTCGACCGTGCTGGCGCTGGTGAAGGTGATCATGTCGGCCCCCTCCTCGGTGAGGCGGGCCAGGGCTTCGAGATTGTCCTCGTTTTCCGGCACCGTGCGGTAGGCGATGGCCTCGTCGACGATGGCGCCGAGGTCGGTGAGGCCGCTGGCGATGATCTCGCGGGTCTGCTCGGCCTTGACCCAGAGGACGCTGACGTGCTCCATGTTCTGGTGATCCTTGAAGGCCTTGACCAGGCCTTCGGCAACGAAGTCCTTCTCCGGCATGAGGTCGACGGCGAGATGGCGGGCGCGCACCTTTTCCGCGGTGCCGGGGCCGATGCAGGCGATGCGGGCGCCACCGATGCTGCGGGCATCCTGGTAGAGCTTGTCGAACATCGTGAAGAACGCGTCGACGCCGTTCGGGCTGGTGAAGACGATCCAGTCGTAGGTGTGGCAGTCCTGGACGAGTTCGCCAAAGGCCATGCGGTTGTGCGGTTCGACGATGCGGATCGTCGGCAACTCAATGACATCGGCGCCGAGGTCGCGCAGCTTGTGGCTGACCGCGCCGGCCTGCTGGCGGGTGCGGGTGACGACGATGCGCTTGCCGAAAAGGGGCCGGTTTTCGAACCAGTTGATGGCGGCGCGCTCCTTGACGACATCGCCGACGACGGCCACCGCGGGTGCCTTGAAGCCGGTTTCCTTGACGCGCTGGGCCATGGTGCCGAGGGTGGCGACGAGGGTCTGCTGGCGGCCGTGGGTGGCCCAGCGCACCAGTGCCATCGGGGTGTCGGGGTTGGCGCCGTGCTTGAGCAGTTCGCCGGTGATTTCGCCCATGCGCTCGACCCCCATGAGGAAGACCTTGGTGCCCTCGGCCTGTGCCAGTTTGGCGTAATCGAGGCTGGTGTCCGCCTTGGTCGGATCCTCGTGGCCTGTGAAGATGGTCAACTGGCTGGCGTGATCGCGGTGGGTGACCGGGATGCCGGCGTAGGCGGGGCCGGCGATGGCGCTGGTGATGCCGGGCACGATTTCAAAGCGCACACCCGCCTTGGCCAGTTCGGCCGCTTCTTCGGCGCCGCGGCCGAACAGTACGGGGTCGCCACCCTTCAGGCGGGTGACCGTCTTGCCCTCGTGCGTCAGCTTGACGATGAGTTCGTTGATCTGGTCCTGGGTAAGGGTGTGGGCACCGGCCTTTTTGCCGACGTAGAGGCGCTGCGCGCCCGGCCGGCCGTGGCGCAGCAGTTGCGGGTTGCACAGGTAGTCGTAGACCAGCACGTCCGCGGTCTCGATGCATTCCTTGCCTTTGAGGGTGAGCAGGCCGGGGTCGCCGGGGCCGGCGCCGACGAGGTAGCAAATGCCAGGGGCGGGGGAGGGGGCTTTCGACATGGAAGAAACGCCAATGTGGCGAATTCGCGGCCGCTGGCAACCGCGGCGTGCCGGCCTTGGAGACGGAGTGTCAGGGAACCGCGGCATGCCCAGGCATGCTGCCGTTGCTTCCGTCAGGACCTGGCGGGATTCACAAGCTGGACATCCGCGGCCCCTGACGCCACATTCATAGAGTGGCCGAAGGCATTCGACAAGGGCAAACGGACTTCAAATCCCGTGAAAATCCAAACTTCTGAAAAATGCTGTTGTCGAAAAAGCCGGGATTCGGTAGAAAGCGCTCGTTAATTCACATATCCCGTACTCTCATCATGGCCTGGAAGCTCCTCTCTGTCCTCTCGGCGGTCTGCCTCGGCGCAGCCTGCTATTTTGCCAACGCGAACAAGCAGCGCGCCGGGCATGAAAAGACCCGTCTGGAGGCGGCCCAGGCCAACCTGAAGGCGGCGCAGGACCGCAAAACCGAAGGTGAAACCGCCGTCAAGGCCAAGGAAGAGGAGCATGTCGCCCTGCAGAAGGATCGCGACACGGCCAAGGAAGAGGTGGTCAAACTCGCCACCGACGCCCAGGAGAAGGAAGCCACCCTCGTCGTGGTCAAGGGCAACCTGGAGCAGGTCAGCCGCCAGGTTTCGGAAGTGCAGAAGCAGATCGACGACGCCGGCGACATCGAGAGCCTGGTCACCCAGATCGAGAAATTGAAAAAGGACCAGACGGACGCCGAAGGCGTGGTCGCCAACCAGAACCAGCGTCTGGCCTCGGTGAAGGAGAGCTTCACCAGCCTCAGCGGCCAGATCACCAAGCTGCGCGACGCCGAAGCCCAGGGCCGCCGCGGCATCGTCGCCGCCGACTTCTCGGCCCGCGTCGCCGAATACTTCCCCCAGTGGGGCTTCGCCATCCTGAACAAGGGCAACTCCCAGGGCGTCTTCGCCAACGCCGACCTCGAGATCAAGCGTGGCCGCGATGTCGTCGCCAAGCTCAAGGTGCGCAGCGTTGAGCAGCACAACTCGATCGCCGACATCATCCCCGGCTCGATCCCCGAGGGCGGCTTCATCCTCACCGGTGACACGGTGGTTGCCGCGCAGAAACAGACCGCTGCTGAGGAAAAGAAACCCAGCACTCCGGCGGTTCCCACGGAATCCGCTCCTGCCACGACTCCGGCCGCGCCCGCCGCTCCGGCCATGAATTCCGATCCCTTCGGTGCCCCCGCCGCGCCCGCCGCCCCGGCGATGAATTCCGATCCCTTTGGTGCCCCTGCCGCTCCCGCAGCCCCGGCCGCCCCGGCGATGAACTCCGATCCCTTCGGTGCTCCGGCTGCCCCGGCGACTCCGCCCGCCAACGCTGATCCGTTCGGTGCTCCGCCGGCCGCCGCCCCGCCAGCCGCCAACTGATCGACTGCTTCCCGCCCGCAACCCTTTCCTCGTCCCACGTCCATGACCAAAGTCTTCTTCATCCTCGCCGCCATTGTCACCGCGGTCGCCGCCGTTTTCGCCTGGCAGCTGAAAAACGAGTTCACCGAAACCCGCAATCAAGTCATCGCCCTCAACAAGAACGTTGAGACCGAACTGGCGACCGTCACCGCCGTCGTCGCCCAGGTGACCAAGATCAATGGCGACATCGCCGCCGTGCAGCAGGAGCTCGATGTCGAGAGCGAAAAGATCAAGGCGCAGAAGCTCAAGATCGCCCAGACGGACAACGACGCCAAGCGCGCCCAGGACGAGCTTGACGCCAAGAACAAGCAGCTCGCCGAACTCACCGAGAAACTCAGCAAGCTGCCCAAGGGCGTCAAGCCGGAGACCCTTGTTGAGGACATCAACAACATGAAGAAGGCCATCGCCGAGTTCCAGGCCGAGGCCGAGATGAAGAAGAAGGAGATCGTTGCTGAGGAAACCAAGGTCGACGACCTGCGCCGCGCCCTCGACGAGATCAACCGCAAGATTGAGGACCGCAAGCGCTCCTTTGACCGCAACAGCCTGAATGCCCAGGTGGTCGCCGTGAACAGCGACTGGGGCTTCGTGGTGGTCAATGCCGGCCAGAGCCTGGGCATCACCGAGGCGACCAAGTTGCTGGTCACCCGCGGCACCCAGACGATTGGCAAGCTCAGCATCGTCTCCATCCAGGGCGATCGCACCGTTGCCAACATCCTGGCCGACACACTCGCCCAGGGCGTGGCCATCGCCCCCGGCGACCGCGTCATTCTGGAAAACCTCTACCAGTGAGGCCGTTGACGCCCCGTTCCGACATGAACTGCCGCCGTCTTCTGTCACTGCTGCTGCTGGCCTGCAACCTCGGCCTCGTCGCCTGCACCACTGAGGAACCCAAGCGCCGCGAGCGTGTGCCGCCGACCGTTTCCGACAGCACGCTGCCGTGGAACCGTCCGCCCAAGTGGGAGGGCAGCTCGCGCTACGGCTCCATGATGCCGCAGAGCCGCTGAGCCGCCGGCCTTGCCAGCGCGCGGTTTTTGCCGCATGCTGCGCCCGCCATGGACGAAGCTATGCAGGACAAGCCGGCTGATCCACCGCAGCCGGACGAGGTCGCCCGCCGGCTGGAGGATTTCATTCGCACCAGCCTTGGCGGGCAGGTGGTTTTTGCTCATCCGCCCGGCAGCCATGCCGCCCAGCCCGGCGCTGTTGAACCGCCTGCTCCCGCCCATGAATCGGGCACCGAGGCCTTCGAATTCCATCTGCGGCCGGCCGAGGTCAAGGCCCATCTCGACCGGTTTGTGATTCGACAGGACGAGGCCAAGAAGGTGCTGGCGACCGCGGTTTGCGACCACTACAACCACGCGCGCATGCTCGCTGAAGCGCGGCGGCAGCCGGGAGCAGCCGTGCCCGAGTTCAGCAAGCAGAACGTGCTGATTGTCGGTCCGACCGGCGTCGGCAAGACCTACCTGGTGAAGCACATCGCCGAGCTTGTCGGTGTGCCCTTTGTCAAGGCCGATGCCACCAAGTTC
>JAEYYS010000112.1 GCA_023428335.1 Verrucomicrobiota bacterium
CGCGGGGGGTGTCGCTGGCGAGTATGTCGAGATCCAGCAGACGATCCTCAGTTCTGTGCCGTTGTCGATCGCCTTCACCCTGGAAACCGGCGGCTGCATGGCGCTCGGCATCGTGGCCATTGTCGACGGCCTGAGAGGGCGGGATTGGACCGATCGCCTGCGCTGAAGGCGGACAAGCTTCTTGCCGGCCCCTCGGCCCTGCGGCAGGCTTGGGCGTGGATTCGCCCGCCACCCTCCGCACCCGCTTCCTGCGTCGCATGGCGCCGGAGAGCCAGTTTTATCATTTGTTCAACCACCTGCCGCGCGTCTCCTTCTTCGCCAAGGACGCGAAGTTCCGGCTGGTGGCGGCGAACCGTCACTTTGTCGAGCGACTCGGTTTTGCCAGCGAGGCGGAAATCCTTGGGCGCGACGACTTTGAACTGTTCCCGGCGCGTCTGGCCGAGAACTTCCGCCGCGATGACGAGGAGGTGCTGCGCACCGGCCAGCCCAAGCTGGGCATCGTCGAACTGTTCTTCAATCGCCAAGGCATTCCCGACTGGTTCGTTACCCACAAGCTGCCGGTGTTCGATCGCCGCGGCGCGGTGATTGGCCTCATGGGCGTGGTGCGCGCCCACGGCGGCGCGCCCGAGGAGGTGCACACGCACCGGCAGATCGAGCGCGCGATCGACCACATCCGCACGCACTTCCGCGGCCGCATCACCGTGCCTGAACTGGCGGCCCTCGCCTGCCTGTCGCCGCGCCAACTGCATCGCAAGTTTGTCGAGGCTTTTGGCATGAGCCCGCAGGCGGTGATCCTGAAGGTGCGCATCCAGGCGGCTTGCGAGTTGCTTGCCGATCCCGATCGCTCGGTCGGCGAGATCGCCCGTGAGGTCGGTTTCGCCGACCAAAGCTCCTTCACCCAGCACTTCCAGAAACATCTCGGTCTGACGCCGCTGAAGTACCGGCGCCAGTTCCGCTGAATCGCGGCGAGAGCCGGGCGCCGGCCCGCGTTGGTTCCGTCATGCCCGCGCGTTTTTTTCCGCTGTTGTCCGCCCTGTTCATCGACGCTGCCGCCCAAGCCGAACCGGCGGGGGGCTGGGTCGATTTGTTCAACGGTCGCGACCTGACCGGCTGGGTCGATGTCAATACGAGCCCAGAGACCTGGAAGGTACGCGACGGCCTGCTCATCTGCAGCGGCCAGCCGATCGGCGTCATGCGCAGTGAGAAGCAGTATGAAAACTTCCTGCTGCACATCGAGTGGCGGCACATGCAGCCCGGCGGCAATTCCGGCGTCTTCATCTGGAGCGAGGGAGTGCCGGCGCCGGGCAAGACGCTGCCGAAGGGCATGGAGGTGCAGATGCTGGAACTGCAGTACCCGCTGCTCAACCGCGAGAAGGACGGGTCACCGCGCCATCCCGGTTATGTCTCCGGCGAGCTGTTCGGCGCCAACGGCCTGGAGGCCGTGCCCGACAATCCGCGCGGCCGTCGCAGCATGTCCTGGGAGATGCGCTGCAAGGGCGCCGGCGAGTGGAACACCTACGATGTGGTCGCCGTCGATGGCGTGGTGAAGCTGGCGATCAACGGCAAGTTCGTCAACGGCGTCAGCCAGGCGACCGTGCGCAAGGGTTACCTCTGCCTTGAGTCGGAGGGCGCGGAGATTCATTTCCGCAACATCCGCCTGCTCGAACTGCCGGGCGGGCGCGCGACGCCGGAACAGACGGCGCCACTGGTGCCTGCGAAGCGCTGAACGGGCCGGTCAGTCGGCCGACTTCACCTCGGCGGCGAGGTCGAGCACGGCATTCATGAGCTTCATCGAGGCCTGCGGTTCGACGTTGTTGGTGCCGGGCCAGGTTTCATAGCCCCCCAGCTCGAAGTGGCGTGGGGTCGGCATGTAGCCGTAATAACCGTGGGCCAGCTCGACCATGAAGGACTTGGCGAAGGGACTGCGCTTTTTGAATTCCAGGCCGGTCTCGGCAAAGGTTTCGCAGGGCGAGCTGGCAATGCAGATCTCGCCGAGGCGCAGCACCTGCACCGGGAACTTGGTTTCCGGGCTCGGCTGGGCCAGCTTGAGGATGCGGGTGGCGTAGGCGTAGGGCAGGTCGGCCTTGCCCTGGATGCGCGGGGTGTTCGCCGCCGTTTTTTCGGCCCAGGCGATGCGTTCGGGTTCGAGGGTACGCCACTTGACGTCGAGTTCGCGGTAACGCGCGGCCAGCGGTGCGCGCGCACTCCATTCCAGGCCGGCGAGCGCGCCGTGCACCTTGCCGGCGAGGTCTTCGGCGACGTGGCGCATCTGTTCGTAGGGCGCCTTGCGCGGGCGCGCTTCGCGGAAGTTGACGTTGTTGATGTCGCCACTGGTGCCGTTGGCCATCATGGCGACAAAGGCCGTGTCGTCGTCCGTGCCGCCGATGCGGCGCTTCAGTGCCTCGCAGTAGTAGCCGTAGTAGTCGGCCGAGACATGGCCGGAGCCGACGCCGCCAACGTAGTGCAGGGAGTAGGCGGAATACAGCGCGATGAGACGTCCGCCGGGCTCGCGCAGGGCGAAGAAGCAGACCTCGGGATCGGTGGGGCCGGCCGGTTCGATGAGGTTCGGACTGCCGGTCGGCGGGTTCATCTTGACGCGGTCGATCTGGCCAAACGGGTTGGGCGGCGCGGTGCCCTCTTTCATGTGCCAGCGGCGGTTGTGCACGTGCTCGGGCGCGGTGGTCCGGCCAAAGGCGATCTCGGCGGGGCGCAGCAGGTTGAGCGCACGGCGGACCCCGTCGGCCACACGCCGGGCGACGAAGCGCTGGTACGGATTCAGCTCCATGTCGGAGATGAAGCTGCGCGGCCAGGTGCTGACGGCATTGGTCGCCGAGTGGGTGTGCGTGCCGGAAATCAGCACGTTCGCCGCCGGGATGCCGGTTTCCGCCTCGATCAGCCGGCGCGCCTCCAGCGACAGGCTGCGGTGCAGGCCGAGCAGGTCGCAGACCACCAGGGCCAGGCGCGTTTTGCCGTCGTCGAGCACCAGGCAGCGGGCGTGCAGCTCGTCGTGGACGTGCGTGGCTGGGAAGGGCAGGAAACCGCCAACGATGTCGTCGCCCAGTTCAGGCGTGATGTTGCTGGTGGCGGCCCCGGCGAGCAGCGGGGCCTTGGGGGCATCGGCGGCGGGCAGGGCGGCGAGGGGAAAAACGACGGCAAGCAGGAGTCGGGACAGCAGGCGCATCCTTTTTATACTGCCTTCGCGAGGGAACTGTTGCCTGGCAAAGGCAGGGGTGACTGGAAAATTAGTTCATTTTTCTTAACTTTTCGCGGAAAGGCATGCAAAATGCCTCAACCCGGTCTAATTCCCATGACCCCCGCCTTGCCGCCTTCGCTGCCCATCGTTTACCGTCCCAATGTCGCCGCCATCCTGACGGATGCGCAGGATCGCATCTTCATTGCCGAGCGAGTGAACATCCCCGGGGCCTGGCAGTTTCCGCAGGGCGGCATTGACGACGGCGAGGACGCTGAGACGGCGATGTTTCGCGAACTCGCCGAGGAGATCGGCGTGCGCCGTGAGCAGGTGGAGGTGATCGAGCAGCGCGGTGGCTATCGCTACGCCTTCCCCAAGCCGCGCCTGAAGTACGGCATCTACGGCGGTCAGGAACAGACGTACTTCCGCCTGCGTTTTCTGGGGCGCGACGAGGATGTCAACCTCGATGCCACCCACCGCGAGTTTGCGCGCTGGCGCTGGATTCGTCCCGACGAGTTTCGCATGCAGTGGGTGCCGCCCTTCAAGCGCGGTGTCTACCGCCAGGTCTTCCTCGATTTCTTCGGCCTGGCGCTGGAAAACCCGCCGGCCTGATCCCGGCGCCTTGCGCGCGCTTTTTTCCCGATGCTCCCGCCGGTCCGCTCCGCCGCCCGCCGCCCATTCCCGCGCGGCCACGGTTCCTGCGCCCTGCTGGTGCCCTTCGGCATCGCCCTGCTCGTCCTCTGCCTGCTCGCCTGGCACTTCTGGCACGACATGCCGCGCGAGTCCGATGAGGACCTGCGCCTGCCACCGCCGGCTTTGCCGCTGCCCGAGGTCAATCCTGCGCCGCTGAAACTGCGCGCCTTCCTCGACGCCGTGAGGCCGGTGCAGCAGTTGTCACTGCGTGCCCTGCCGCCGGCGGACTGGGACACGCCCGCGCTGTCGGCGCATGTGCGCGCCAATGGCACGGCGCTCGACAATCTGCGCGACCTGCTGGAGGACGCCGACTGGCATCCGCGGCACGGCGCCTGGTTCACCTTCGACCTGAGTGGGCATGAGGGCTGGCCGCACGTCATCTTCCTGCTGCAGGCGCAGGCGGCCTACCTGGCCCGGCGCGGCGAGGAAGCGGAAGCCTTCACCGCCGCCACCGACCTCGCCGAGCTGTCGCGGCGCGTGCTCGAACTGAATGCCTGGCCCGGCTACGTTTGGCGCGCCCAGGATCTCGGTGCCGGCGCCGCGCAGACCTTCGCCGAGCTGCTGCGCCAGACCCGTCTCGACACCGCCACCCTCGCCGGTTTCCAGGAGCAGTTCGGTCGCTGCGAGCCCGGCACCGAACTCATGCGCCAGTACTGCGCCGCCTTCTACCTGCACGAGAAAAAATGCCTGCTCGGCGATCAGAGTGGCGAGCCGCCGGAAACCCTGCCGCCCGGGGTGCCTCTGCCGCGCGCGGGGCGCCTCAGCTTCAAGGTCAATGCCACCCTGGCCCTCGTGGCCCGCGCCTGCCGCGACCTGCGCGACGAGTTTTCCCGGCCTGCCTACGCCAGCGCCGGGGGGTTTCTCACCTCGCTGCCCAACGGTCGGCCAGCGCCGTTTTATGATCCCAACCGCCACGGCGTTGCCTGGTTCAACGACCGCCTCGGCAGCCTGCGCCAGTTGGCCGAACGCCACGCCCTCGCCCTCGCCCGTCACGGCCTGGTGCGCGTGCTCTTCGCCGCGCGCCGCCACGCCGCTGAACACCGCCGCCTGCCCGCCTCGCTCGGCGACCTGGTGCCCGCCCACCTCGCTGCCGTGCCGATCGATCCCTTCACCGGCGAACCCTTCGTCTTTGATCCCGTGCGCGGCCTGATCTATTCGGCCGGCGCCGACTGCCTGTCGTCGAACGGCCGCGCCAGCCTGCCGCCGCTCAGCGACGACAACGAGCCGACCGTCCGGCTCGGGCGGATCGACTGAACCGCTGGCGCCCGCGCCGGTTTTGGGGCAGGGTGACGGGTGCCGATTTCCCTGCATGACCTGGACTTCGACGAGCTGCGCGCGCGGCTCGTCGCCGACGGCCTGCGTCCGGCGCACGCGGCGACACTGTGGAATGCCCTGCAGTTCCGCGCCGAGACGGATCCCACCACGCGGCCGGATTTGCCGCCGCCGCTGCAGCGCTGGCTGCAGGCCGGGCTCGGCGGCGAACTCACACTCGACCTGCCCGCGATCGCCAGCCTGGTGCCGAGTGGCGATGGACTGACCCGCAAGTACCTGCTGCGCCTGACCGACGGCCAGGAGATCGAAACCGTGGTCATGGGTTACACCGGCCGTCACACCGCCTGCATCAGCACCCAGGCTGGCTGCGCCATGGGCTGCGTCTTTTGTGCCACCGGCCAGATGGGTTTCGTCCGCCACCTGCGCCCGGGCGAAATCGTCGCCCAGGTCCTGCACGCCCGCCGCGTGCTGGTGGCCGAGGGAGCGCGCCTGCGCAACCTCGTGCTCATGGGCATGGGCGAGCCGCTGCACAACTACGACAACGTCATGAAGGCGCTGGCCATCGTCAGCGACACCCGCGGCAGCAACATCGGCCCGGCCAAGATCAGCATCAGCACCGTCGGCGTCGTGCCCGCCATCCGCCGGCTGGCCGAGGAAGACCGGCCCTACAACCTCGCCGTCAGCCTGCACGGCAGCGATGACGCGGAACGCGCCGCCCTCATCCCCGCCAACCAGCGCTGGCCGCTCGCCGAGCTGATCGGGGCCTGCCGCTTTTATGGCGAGCGCACCGGCCGCAAAATCTTCTTTGCCTGGACGCTCATCGCCGGGGTCAACGACACGCCCGCGCACGCCCGTCGCGTCGCCGCCCTGCTGCAGGGACTCGACGCCCACGTCAACCTCATTCCGCTCAACGAAACTTCCGGTTATGCCGGCCGCGAGAGCGCCGAGGCGGCTGCCCAGGTGTTTCACGGCCTCATCCAGGAGGCGGGTATTCCCTGCACGATCCGCCAGAAGCGCGGCATCGATGTCGCTGCCGGCTGCGGCCAGCTCAAGGCCGAGCGCCGCCGGTCCGCGCGCATGGCCGCCCCCTGATCAGGCTGGAACCTCAGCGCCGCGCACCCGCGCCAGAGCGGCACGCAGGCTGGCGGAGGCACGGGTGTCGGGCAGCAGGGATTCATCGAGCGGCAGCGTCATCAGCCAGTGGCGCTGGCGTTCCTCGGCGGTGGCACCGAGCGCGTCCCACCACGCGCGCATGGCCAGGTTGTCGTTGAGCACGTGACCGACCAGGCGACGGATGCCCAGCGCCCGTGCGTGCTCCCAGAGCAGCGCTTGCAGCCAGGTGGCGACGCCGCGGCCCTGGAATTCATCGGCGACCGTGATCGACATTTCCGCCGCCTCGGCATCGTCGGCAAGGCGCCAAAACGAGGCGCCGCCAACCCCGGGCAGGTCGGCGCGCGCGCGGTGCAGCGCCGCCCAGGCGACGTGGTCCTGCTG
>JAEYYS010000216.1 GCA_023428335.1 Verrucomicrobiota bacterium
ACCGTGTCCTCGAGGGTTTCGATGCTGCCCGACCAGCCGTAGTAGGCGGTGATGAAGGGATGGATGACATTGCCGAGCGCGCGCGGGAAGCCGAGCAGGGCGCCGGCGAGCATGAGGTTGTAGAAGAACAGCATCCAGGAGCGGCTGTGGGCGCGCTCGGCATTGGCGCTGCAGGCGGAGATGCCCAGGCAGAGGCAGGCGAAGGCGACCCCGGTCAGGGCCAGCAGCGGCACGCGCGGCGCGGCGTTGCCGGGCAGGCCGCCGGTGAGCAGGTCGGGCAACACGCCGAGGGCGAAGGCCTGCAGCAGCACGAGCGGCAGGACAAAGCCGAGTTTGGACAGCAGGTAGGCTCCCGGGCGCAGGCCGCCGGCGCGTTCGCGTTCGTAGAGCGGGCGTTCGATGCCGATCTCGCGGGCACCGGCGCGCACCCCCATCATGAGAGCGAGCAGGATCTGCACCCAGAGCGCCATCATGCAGGTGTAGGCGGCGGGCCAGAGCACTTCCGGCGGCGGCGTCTGGCCGGCGAGGCGGGCGAGGAAGCCGCGGTTGGGCAGGACGAGCAGGACGGCGGCCAGCGGGGCCAGCACGAGCACGCTCAGGTGGCGCAGCCACTGCGCGCGGGTCCGGCGCAGCAGGGTCCAGCGTCGTTGGATGAGGTGGCCGGCCTGGGCGAGCGCGGAGGGCAGGCCGGGCGGCGGCTTGCGGCCCTCGGGCACGGGCCGGATGTCGACGTAGCCGGTCTTTTTCGAAGGTGGCGCGGCCGACGCCGGCTCGATCTCCTGGCTGGTCGGCGCGGGTTCACCGAGGCCGCCGAGCTGGAAGGCGTCGTAGTAGGAGTCGCGGTGGCGCGACCAGGAATCGCCCCAGCGCTCGGCCGGACGCTTGGCCAGACGCGGGTACAGCTCGTCCATGGCCGCGATGCTGAAGTAGTGGGTGACCGCGCGCGAGGGGCCGTGGAAGCAGACGTGGCCCTCGTGCAGGATGGCGACCGTGTCGTAGGCGGCGAGGTTGCCGACCGTCTGGGTGGCGTGGATGACGACGCGCGCCGGGTGATCGCCGGCGACCCCTTTGAGCAGGGCGGCCAGCTCGCGCTCGGAGCGCGCGTCCATGCCGTCGGTGAATTCGTCGCAGAGCACCAGGGCCGGGTCGCTGACCAGGGCCAGGGCGAGCTTCAGGCGCCGTCGGTGCGGCAGGCCGAGCGTGGCGACGCGTTCGCTGGCGAGGGTTTCCAGGCCGACGGTGACGAGCAGGTGCGAGGCCTTGGCGATGCGTGCGTCCTTGTCCAGGCCGGCGACGCGCAGCAGCAGGGCGCTCATCAGGCTCTCGCGCACGGTCAGCACCTCGTCGAGCACGTCGTCCGCGGCCGGCACGTAACCGATCTGGTTCGGGTGCAGGGGGCGTTTGTCGCAGTCCTCGCCGTGGAAGAGGATGGCGCCCTGGGCGGGTTTTTCGAGGCCGGCGAGCAGGCTGATGAGGGAGGTCTTGCCGCTGCCGGTGGCGCCGATCACCGTCATGAGGTGGCCGGCGGGCACGCCGAAGCTCACCTCATGGAGCACGGGCACGGCACCGCGCTTGTGCGGGACGCGCCGGGAGACGCCGATCAATTCGAGCATGAGCGAGCACTGAAAGCCAAAACACGCGGGGCACAAGCCCAAGATGCGGGGCTCAGACCTCCTCGTCCTCGGCGGGATCCGGACGGTGGGCGCCGGCCTTCTTGAGCACCGGCGAGATGTTGCGGTGCACCCAGACGCTCTGCATCATGCCCATGAGGAAGAGGGTGACGATCATGAAGGTGCCGCCGTAGCTGATGAAGGGCATGGGCAGGCCGATGACCGGCAGCATGCACAGGTTCATGCCGGCGTTCTGGAAGGTGTGGGCGAAGAACATGGTCACCACGCCGGCGACGATGAGTCGGCCGAGCTGGTCGCGCGAGTAAAAGGCCATGAACACCCCCTGGATGAGCAGCAGGGCGATGCCGGTGAGCAGCAGCACCGCGCCGCGGAAGCCGAATTCCTCGCAGATGACGCCGAAGATGTAATCGCTGAACGACTCCGCTTCGGGGAAGAACAGGCGGTGGATCGAGCGCTGGTCGGGCACCTTTTCCGAGAGCGGGCCCTTGCCCTCGAAACCGGCGGAGGCGACCGCTGTCTGGACGAAGTTGGGCACCCAGCCGTGGCCGCGGGTGTCGACTTTTTCGCTCTGGTTGGTGAGCAGGTACCAGGTGGTGTCGATGCGCGCCTGCTGGTAGTCCTTGAGCACAAAGAAATAGATCCGCGGGATGACGCAGAGGGCGCCGAGCAGGAAGGTGATGAGGTAGCGGAAGGGGATGCTGCCGACGAGCAGCATCGACAGGAAGACCGGTCCCCAGACCAGGCCGGAGCCGAGGTCCTCCTTGATGACCATGGCCGCCGGCACTCCGGCGAGGATGCCGCCGACGAGGATGCGCAGCCAGGGCCGGCGGAACACCGGCCAGATGCGCGGCAGGTCGCCGAAGACGACGGCGAGCATGAGGATGCCGGCCATGATGGCGAACTGCGAGGGCTGCACGGACTGGCCGGCGATGATGACCCAGTTTTTGTTGCCGTTGATTTCGATGCCGTAGAGGTGGAGGTAGATGAGGCCGCCGATGCCTGCCAGGTACATCGGCCAGCAGGCCCAGCGCACCCATTTGTAATCGAGCAGGCTGGCGGCGAAGAGGAAGGGTACGCCCAGGCCGATCCAGGTCATCTGCTGCTTCCATTTGATGGCGAAGTCCGAGGCCTCGCGGAACGAGGAGGCGTTGTAGATGGCGTACACGCCGAAGCTGAGCAGCCCGGCCATGGTGAGCATGAGCAGCCAGTTGATGCCGAGGAATTTCTTGAACAGCGGGGTCATGGCAGGTCCGGAAAAGGGTCAGCCGAGCGCGGGCACGGCGTCGAGCAGGCGGCGGGTGTACTCGTGCTGCGGCCGCTCGCAGACCTGGTCGGCCGGTCCGGCTTCGACGACCTTGCCGCCGTTCATGACGACAATGCGGTCGCTCATGTGCCGCACCACGGCGAGGTCGTGGGCGATGAACAGGTAGGTGAGTTTGAATTCGTCCTGCAGGTCCTTGAGCAGGTTGAGGATGGCGGCCTGAACGCTGACGTCGAGCGCGCTGACGGGTTCGTCGCAGATCAAAAAGCGCGGCTTCACCGCCAAGGCGCGCGCGATGCCGATGCGCTGGCGCTGGCCGCCGCTGAACTCATGGGGGTAGCGGACAAGGGAATCCTCGGGCAGGCCCACCCGGCTGAGCAGGGCGGCCGAAACATCCCGGCGCTGGGCGCGGTTGAGGTCCTGGAAATGCAGTTGCAGGGGTTCGGCCAGCACGGACTCGATGGTCATGCGCGGGTTCAGTGAGCCGATCGGATCCTGGAACACCATCTGCATCTGCCGGCGCAAGGGGCGGAATTCCGCCTCGCTCAGGCCGAGGATCTCGCGGCCATCAAACCAGGCCTGACCGCCGGTCGGTCGCACCAGCTTGAGCAGGGCGCGCGAGACGGTTGACTTGCCGCTGCCGCTCTCGCCGACGACGCCGAGCGTGCGGCCCTCCTCAACCTCGAAGCTGACGCCATCGACCGCCTTCACCACCGCAGCCGGCCGCAGCCAGCCGGTGCGGACCGGGAAGTGGACCTGAAGGTTGTCGACGCGCAGGAGGGCCATAAACGTGGAATCTACCACAGCCTCGGCTGCTGCCAACGCAAACTCATCCGCGCCGGGCGGTGGTTGCAAGGCCCGGGCGGCCTTGCCATGGTCGACCGATGCCCAAATCCGTGCCCTCCGCCCATTCCCCGCTGCAACTCGCCGGGCACTGGCTGGCCTACGCCCTGTTCCGCTGCGTCGAGGGCCTGCTGCGGCTGCTGCCGATGGTGGCGGTCTGGCACCTCGGCCGCCTGCTGGGCCTCATCAGCTTTGTCGTGTTCGGCAAGTACCGCCGGCTCGCCCTGCACAACCTCGGCATTGCCTTTGGTGCCGAGCACGCCGCCGCCTGGCGGCGGCGCACGGCACGCGCCCACTTCGCCACGCTCGGCGCCAACCTGCTCTGCGGCCTGCGCATCGCGATGCTCGACGCCGAGGCCATCCTGCGCCGGGTCCGGGTCGAAGGCATGGAACCGGCGCGCGAGGCCGCGCTCTCCGGCCGGTCCGTGATCTACCTGGTCTCGCACACGAGCTGC
The DNA here is from genome assembly GCA_023428335.1 of Verrucomicrobiota bacterium. Classification (GTDB taxonomy): domain Bacteria; phylum Verrucomicrobiota; class Verrucomicrobiia; order Verrucomicrobiales; family Verrucomicrobiaceae; genus Prosthecobacter. The sequence continues at coordinate 4,191 of JAEYYS010000216.1, forward strand.
TGGGAGCTGCTGGCCCAGTTGCCCAGCGTGTTTGCCTTCAAGGGCGCGCCGGCGACCGTCTACCAGCCCCTGCGCAATCCCTTCCTCGACGCATTGGTTCTGCGCCGCCGGCGCAAGCTCGGTTATGTCCTGTTCGATCGTCAGGCCGGCTTCACCGCTCCGCTCCGGCATTTGCGCGACAATGGCACCCTCGGCGTGCTGGTCGATCAGCACGCCGGCGATCAGGGACTGTGGTGCCCGTTTTTCGGTCGCCTCGCTTCCACCACTCCCATCGCCCCGCTCATGGCCCATCGCTGTCGCGGCCTGATGATGACGGTCACGGTCTATGACGACGGCCCCGGCCGCTGGCGCATCGTTGGCGGGCCCTTGCTGGACACCACCACCGCCGGCCTTTCCATCGAGGGCCTGACCTGCCGGATGAATCAGGCGGTCGAGGCCGTCATTCGCGAGCAGCCGCACAACTGGTTCTGGGTGCACAACCGCTGGAAGACCCCGCGCCCGCAGTTCCTGCTGCGCCGCTACAAGCGCGGCATCGCCCTGCCCGAGGGCATGGATCCCGCCCAGCTGCAGCGTTTTGAGCTGCTCGTGCGCTCGCCAAACTGGCTGGGCGACGCCTGCATGGCCCTGCCCGCCGTGCGCGCCCTCAAGGCCGGCCGGCCCGACCTGCGGCTGACCGTGTTCGGTCCGGAAAAACTGCGTGAACTCTGGGAGGCGCAGCCGGAGGTCGATGCCTACATCGGCAAGCAGGACAAGGAGGGCCTGTTCGCCGTCGCCCGCCGCCTGCGCACGGCCGGTTCGCGCTGGGATGCCGGCATCCTGCTGACGAATTCGACGCGCAGCACCCTGGAATTCTGGCTGGCCGGCCTGCCGCGCCTGGTCGGCTACCGCGGCTCGCTGCGTTCGCGCCTGCTCAACCAGATCGTCAAGGAACCCAAGGTCGTCGGTCCGCCCTGGCATCACGCGCGCCGCTACCTGCATGTCGCCCGCTACTGCGGTGCCGACATCACCGGCTTTGAGCAGGGCCCGCCGCCCGCGCCCTTGCCGCCTGGACCGCTGCGCATCGGCATCTGTGCCGGCGCCGAGTACGGCCCCGCGAAACGCTGGCCGCTGGAGCGCTTTGCCGAAGTGCTGCGCACCGTGGGCGGCGAGCGACCCGACCTGGAATGGGTCTTTTTCGGCGCGCCCGGCGAGGCCGCCATGGGCGAGGAACTGTCGCGCCTGGCCGGCCCGGTTCGCCACCGCAACCTCGTCGGCAAAACCCGCTTGTCGGAGTTGATCACCGAGCTGCGCGGCTGTCGCCTGCTGCTCACCAACGACACCGGCACCATGCATTTGGCCGCCGCGCTCGGTGTGCCCACCGTCAGCCTGTTTGGCAGCACCGAACCCGTGCTCACCGGACCGGTGGGCGACCGCCACCGCGTGCTGCGCCATCACGTGCCCTGCAGCCCCTGCTTCAAGCGCGAGTGCCCCTTCGGTCATTACGACTGCATGACCGGACTGACCCCGGAACGAGTGGCCGCTGCGCTGCGCGAGGCGCTGGCCGAGCCGGTCTAGCGGCCTTCCCGCATTGACTCCGCCCGGCTTCTGGCCAAGTCTCACCCTCCCGCATGATGAAAGGCCTCCAGCGACTGCTGCACGGCGTCGGCCGCCTGGCCGCGCGCCTGCGCACCTGGCCGTACCTCGGGCGCACCGCCTTCGCTGCCGGCCTGCTGGCCATGGTCTTCCTGGCCAGCCAGCGTCATCACTTGGAAAACCCGGCCGAGGTGGCCGGCTACGATGTGCGCGGCGGTCGCCTGGTCGCCGAGGCGGGGGCGCCGGCCGCCGGCCCGCTGCTGCGCACGGTCTCCCTGCTGCTGCCCTACCTTGACACCTGGATGCTGGTCGGCGGCGGCATCTATGTCTTCATCCTGCTGCGCCAGTGGGGCAACCCGCGCAAGCTGGTCTTTCCCACCTGGGTTGCCGGCATCTCGGTTGCCGCCTGGGCCGCCTGCGCCGACATCGCCCAGCACCTCGGGCCGATGCAGATGACCGAGCTCGGGGAGCCGCCCGTGCTGGCCGCCTACTGGGGCAAGCTGGCGATGATTGTCCTGGCCGCCTTCTGTCCGCCGGCCCTGCTGCGCTACTACGTCCGCCAGGGCGCGCTCGAGCGCTACACCCTGCGCACCTTCTTCGCTCCGCTGGTCTTTTGCTTCATCGCCTTCACCTCGCTGTGGATGATCATGGACCTGCTCGACAACCTGAAGGAATTCCAGGAGGTCGGCAGCTCGACACGCCAGGTGCTGCTGTTTTACCTCGGCATCGTTCCCTTCATCTACGTCTCGGTCATGCCGGCGGCCCTGCTGCTCGCCATCCTGTACACCCTGACCCGCATGTCGCGCGCCAACGAGATCGTCGCCATGCTCGGCTCCGGCCGCAGTGTCGGTCAGATCCTGCGCCCGGTCTTTGTTGTCGCCTTCGCCGCCGCCCTGCTCAGCACCGCCGCCAACTATCACTGGGCGCCGCGCGCCGAGGGCAACCGCAAGGCCGTGCTGCGCGCCATGGACGAGCGCCAGAAGGACTCGATCCGCGCCTCCGCCCTGCTCCACCGCGACCCGCTCACCCGCCGTGTCTGGTACGTCGGCAGCTTTCCGTTTTCCCTTCGCGAGGGTCGCCTGCGCTCGGTGCAGGTGCGCGAGTTCGATGCCGAAGAGCGCCTCGTCCGCGTCCTGCACGCCGACTCCGCCACCTGGCGGCCGGATGGTCTCTGGCGCTTCTTTGAGGGTCGCGAGGTGCGCTATCGCGAGGGCCGGCCCAGCCTTGTGCAGACCTTCCCTGGCGCGGCCTCCGCCGCCGATCCCGCCGGCGGCGTGTTCGAGACGCGCGACTTCACCGAGACGCCCTGGAGCATGGTCAGCTACGCCCTCAAGGCCGAGTCCATGGGCGTGCCGGAGATCGTTTCCTACCTGAAAACTCACGCCAACGATCCGGCCGACAAACTCGCCGCCTTCCGCGCCCACCTCCACCATCGTTACGCCATGCCCTGGCAGAGCCTGGCGCTCGCCCTGGTGGCGGCGCCGCTCGGCATCGCCTGGTCGCGCCGCGGCGCCGTCGGCGGCATTGCCGGCTCGATCTTTATCTTCTTCGGCGTGCTCTTCCTCAACAACCTCTGCCTCAACCTCGCCAAGGCCGGTCATCTGCCCGCCGCCACCGCCGCCTGGATCCCACACGCGGTTTTCGGCAGCCTCGGCCTCTTCCTCCTGCACCTGCGCTCGCAGAACCGCGACCTGCCGCGCCTCAGCCTCGATTTTCTCTTCAAGCGCAAGCCGGCCCCTGTCCGCCCGCGCCGCCGCGCCGCCGCCTGACCCACCCCCATGATCCAGAACTGGTCCATCCGCTCCCGCTCCCATCAGTGCGCCCTCACCGAGCGACCCTTTGTTGAAGGCGAGGTCTTCCACACCGCCATCTACTTCGATCCCGAGACCAGCGGCTACCTGCGCCGCGATGTCGCCCTCGACGCCTGGGCGCAGGAGACGAGCGAGCGCAAGCCCATCGCCTACTGGCGCACGACCTACTCGCCCAACGTCGTCGAGGAAAAGCCCGAGGTCACCAGCAAGGAGAGCGCCATGAGCCTGCTCCAGCGCTTCATCGAGGAGGACCATCCGGCCACCGAAAACGCCCGCTACATCCTGGCCCTCATGCTCGAGCGCAAGCGCATCCTGACCCCCACCGCCACCAAGGAGACCGAGGACGGCCGCATGCTCTTCTACGAAAACAAGAAGACCGGCGAGGTCTTCCTGATCCGCGATCCCGACCTGCACCTCGACGAACTCGCCCAGGTCCAGGAT
>JAEYYS010000230.1 GCA_023428335.1 Verrucomicrobiota bacterium
CCGTAGATCTTGTCGCCCAGCACCGGGTGACCGAGGTGCGCCAGATGCACGCGGATCTGGTGCATGCGACCCGTCAGCGGCAGGGCTTCGACGAGGCTCAGCGGGCCGGCGCGCGGATGCTCGACCCGGCGCAGCACGCGGAAGTCGGTCCGACAGGGACTGCCGTCGGCATGTACGGTTTGGCGCACCCAGATGGCGGATTCGGCGACCTCGCCCTGGCGCAGGATGGGGGCGTCGAGTTCCTGCTGCTCCCACGTCGGCCAGTCGCGGACGATGGCGAGGTAGGCCTTGTGGATGCGTCGCTCCTGCATGGCGATGCCGAAGCGTCGGGCTGCCTCGCGGGTCTTGGCGACCAGGACCACGCCGCTGGTTTCGCGGTCGAGCCGGTTGATGATGCCGACCTGGCCGCCGTTGGCGATTTCGTAGGCGAGCAGGTCCTTCAGGCCGTGCCAAAGGGTGGGGGTGCCGTCGGGCGTGCCCGGGTGCACCTGCAGCGGCGCGGGTTTGTCGACCACGAGCCAGTCCTCACCCTCGTCGAGGACGCGGAAGGCGGTGTTGACGGCGCGCAGCATGGCCAGCCCATCCGGCGGAAACCGGGCGCGGTCAAGCCCGCCTCAGTCGCGCACGATTTTCAGGATGCGGTTGTTGTAGCTGTCGGTGAGGAACAGCTCGCCGCTGAGCGGATGCACGGTGACGCCATGCGGCCGAGCCAGTTCGCACTGCAGGGGATCGCCCCCGAGGCCGGCCGCGCCCTTTTTGCCGGTGCCGGCGACGCGTTCCAGGCGACCGCTCTTCGGCAGGTAGCGACGAATCAGATGGTTTTCCGCGTCGGCGATCAGCACGCTGCCGTCGCGGTCGATGCAGAGGTGTTTGGGACCGCTCATCGTCGCCTGCAGGGCCGGGCCACCATCGCCGTCGGCACCCTTTTTGCCGGAGGCGTTGACGACCGTGCGGATGCGGCCGTCGGGGGCGACCACGCGCAGGGCGTGGCCGTTGCGTTCGAGGATGTACAGGTTGCCCTCGCGATCCATCGCCGCCGCGCGCGGATCGACCAGCGGAGCTTCCGTGGCGACGGCGCCATCGGCAGGCAGGCCCTTCTGGCCGTTGCCGGCGACCACGCGACTCTGGCCGCTGGCGAGGTCGAGTTCATGGACCTGGCGCAGGTCGGCGATGTGCAGTTTGTTGCCGTCGGGGCTGAGGGTGATGCAGTAGGGCCCGTTGCCGCGTTCCTTGCCCTGCGGTGCCTGCCAGCCGGGCAGGGTGGTGACCGTGCCGGTGGCGGGATTGAAGCGCCGCACCCGGCCGTTCCAGGTATCGCCGATGAGGATCTCGCCGTTCGCCCGCACCGCCAGGTTGTGCGGTCCGTTGAACTGCGCCTGCAAAGCCGGCCCGCCGTCGCCGGCGAACCCGGGTGTCAGTTGGCCGGCGACGTGGTGGAGCACGCCGGCCGGGTCGATCTTCAGCAGGCGGTTGCCCGCGACCATCTCAACGATCCAGGTGTTGCCCGCGGCATCGAACTCCGTGCCAAACGGTTCCTTCAACACCGCCTGCGTGGCCGCGATGCCGCTGCGGTCTTCACCGCCGCCGGCGACGAGCACGATCCTGTCGGCCCGGGCGGTGAGCAGACTGGTGAAGAAAAACAGGGCGGAAAGGATGGGGCGCATGGGGGAAAACTACGCAGGTTAGCCGGGTCGGCCTTCCTGGATTTTCAGGTCAGGCAGCGCTGGCACTCAGCGAACTTGAGTCCGCCGTCATGACGCGGGAGCCTCGGGATTCAGATCCTCGGCAATCGTCGCGAGTTATGAGATGAGGGCGGTGGGCAGAGCATGAAAGTTTGATCTTGATCGTTGCCGGGTTGCGTGAGATGTTCTACACGCCTGCCCCACCTGAATTCCGACTCCATGTCGTCGAAGGGTAACCTTCTCAGGGTGAGGGCGGGCTTAATTTTTGGGCGGCAGTCAGCGGGTGCTTGCGAGTGTAATAGTGCTGGTTTCCAACATACGAAGCTGCGTCGTAAAGATCCACCACGAGGCTGATCCTGTCGCCGAGGAAGTCGTAGTAGCGTGTTTCCCCGCGCTCAAAGACCCTCTGCACGGCCCAGCAGAGGTAGTCAGCAACGTTGAGCAGTGGTTCCGTATGGTGGTTCTGCACATTGAACGCCACGGTAGAGGTGATGCCGTTCGGGTCGTGTTTTTTGCCGTGACGTTCCACGGCCTTGCTCAGTGCCAGTTCCAGATTCGTGTTCTTCGTGCTGTTGCCACGTTCCGCGATGTTCAGCACCAGCTTCTGCCCCAGCCGCAGCTTGTTCTTGAGAAGGTGCGACAGCACGTCGGCATAAAATTCCGAGTCCCTGCCGTTGTGCTTGGCCAGAAACAATCGCGGGATCTTCCTTGCCACCATCACCTCGATGGAGCAGTCCACGCCTTCGATGAAGCGGAAAAATCGTTCCCGCACCTCCGGTGGATCATCCGTTGCGTGGAAGTAGAATCCCTTGCCCTGGCTCTTCTTGAGAACACTCGGAATGCAGTTCACGTAGCGGTCCGCCAGCACCGCCTGCTGAAGCGCCCGAACCTGGGCACGAATCGTCTCCAGATCACCATTGAACTTCACCATGCCGATGGCAAAGGCCAGCGAGACGCCTTGCTGATTGAGGATCGGAATGCGTCCCTTGCCGAAAAACGTCGTGTCACCCGCTTCATCCAGAAAGCGATGAGTCGTTTCGGGCTTGAGGGGGACGGTGGTGTCGGTCATGGCTGAAGTTAGGACAAACTATGGATCTTCGCTTGCCAACAGTCCCGGAACATGGCCCGCCAAATTGGCTGGGTGATACTCATGCGCCTTGGCCATTGGATCCATCATATCAGCCTGCAAGCAGAGCCAATCCATGTACATTTTTGCGGGTGTGTTCGCCTCCGCAGCCTCAGTTGGAGTGAGGTACTTCGTCTTCATCGCAACGAGGTAACGCCGCAATAGGGCTGCTGTCTGCCATGCTTGGGCTGCCTGAACGGCTGCATCCACTGCAGAGGCTTCGCTTTTTCGCTGGCCGTCCATTCTGGCACGGAATTGTGCGATACGTTCATGGCGCTCCTCTTCAAGCTTGCGTGTCTCCTCTTCCTGTTGCCGTCTGATCTTCTCGTCCCGCTTGAAGTCCGCCAGCAGTTGCACGGTGCGAATGATTTCCGGCAGCCGTTCTTCCACTCTTTGCCGTTTCCCATCGTTCCAAGTGGTTCTGAGGTTGAACCCCCATGTTGATTCCAACGAGAGCTCAAAAAGCCCGCTGGGTTCCTCCTTCCAATTTCGCCAAAGCCACCTGCCTTCCTCCGGTTTCTGCATGGTTCGCCGGTTTCTCTCCCGCAGGGAGAATGAAATCCTTTCCTCTCCGATTTGAGCCCAGCACAAGCCGCAAGGACGAGGCTGATAACTGTAGTGATACGGCTGGTCAGGACTTTCCATTCCGGGGTCCAGCAAACATAAAAATTGGATCCCCACCGCCTCGGCTCCTCTCGCGAAGCCATCCAGCAGGATCAAGGCCCGCTCCTCGGAGTCGGCGGCGACGGAGGCATTGAATCGCTTTCGTTCCTTGCGTTTTTCCCGCGTTATCTTGCTGCGGGACTCCCGCCATTGAGCTTGGGTCGCTTTCGCCAGCACATGGAGATTCTCCAAGTCCTTGGCCAGTTCGACTTTCGGCCACTCCTCTGCTGCTTCCTCAGCGTCCATGCGGGCGCCTGTTGGATCAGGCTTGGGAAGCTTGCGGCGTTTCTGGCTGAGGCTGTTGGCAAGATCCACCTGCCATTTGAGCTTCGTCTCTGGCCCCGCTTTCGGCAGGGCGGGCTTTTTCATGGCTTTGCCAAACGGCACCTGTGCCCAGTGTCCCACAGGCGGCGTGGGAATCTCCATGGCCTTGCAGATGCGCTTCAAGGCACTGCTGGAGATGCCCAATCCAGCCGCGATCTGCGTGCAAGGGCGCGACCAGACATCGTCAAAGAGAGCGCTTCGCTGGAGCACCGCAGGTAGAGCGCTTCGCTGGAGCACCGCAGGTTCTGGTCGCGAAGGCCTCATCCCAGCTCCTCATTAAAGGCCTTTTGCAGCACGGCCTGCCGCAGTCGGGTGGCGCGTTGCAGGTTGGTGGCGACCAGGGCTTCCAGTTCCTCCACCACGCTCAACCGCCGCTCCACTTCCGCCGTCGTGCGGATTGGTTCGATGAGGAGCGGGTATGGGGCGGCTCATGAGCCTCGCACTGCACCTAGAGATGCAGATGGGGCGTTGGGTTGCCTTCATCGGCGATGAGCTTTGAGTCGGCGGGCTTTTCTTGCCTAGACGACAACCCGCCGCCACAAGCATGGCGTCGATGGTTTCGCGGGCTTGTTGTTCAGGCGCGGCAGGCATCGGCAATTTCCCCATTCAAGCCAAGATGATCCCCTCTGGCAAGATGGGAATGCCAGCTTGGGCTTACTTCCGGCGCAGCACGCGCACGCGGTGGGCTTCGCTGTCGCCGATGTAGACGGCGCCGTCGGTGTCGACGAAGATGCCGTGCAGGCGGGCCATCTTGCACTTGAGCGGATCGCCGTCGGGGCCGTCGCCCTTTTCGCCGGTGCCGGCGATGAGCTGCAGCTTGCCGGTGGCGGCCTCGATCATGCGCACGCTGTGGCTTTCGGTATCGGCCAGCCAGGCGTTGCCTTCGGCATCAATGGCGATGCCCTTCGGACCCTTGAGGGTCGCTTCCTTGGCGGGGCCGCCGTTGCCGGTGAAGCCGCTCTTGCCGTTGCCGGCGATGTGGCGGATGACGCCAGCCTTGACGTCGAAACGGAAGACCTGGTTGCCCTCGCGGGTGCACAGCCAGAGGTCGCCGTTCTTGTCGAAGTCGAGCGAGCGCGGGCCCTTCAGCGGCGTGCCCTGGATCGGTGCGCCGTCCGGGGTCGGGCCGGCCTTGCCGGTGCCGGCGTAGCGTTCGATGATGCCGGTGTCGAGGTTGACGCGGCGGATGACGTGGTTGCCGATGTCACAGATGTACAGCAGGCCGTCGGGTCCGAACTGGATGCTGTGCGGCTTGTTCAGCTCGGCCTTGACCGCCGGACCGCCATCGCCGCTGTGGCCGGCCTTGCCGGTGCCGGCGACGGTGCTGATGATCTTCGTTTTCATGTCGACCTTGCGCACGGCGTTGTTGACCATGTCGACGATGTAAAGGTCGCCCTTGGCATCGAAGCGGATCTCGTGCGGCAGGTTGAAACTGGCTTCCAGGGCGGGACCGCCGTCGCCGGTGTAACCCTTTTGGCCGCTGCCGGCGACGGTGTGGATGAGGCCGTCGGGGGTGATCTTGCGGATGCGCTGGCCGGTGTACTCGCAGTACCAGAGCGCGCCGTCGGGGCCGCGGATGACGCCGAAGGGGTTGTCGATCTTCGCCTGGGTGGCGGGGCCGCCGTCACCGCTGAAGCCCTGTTCGCCGGTGCCGGCGACGGTGGAGATCGTCCATTCCGCGGCGTGGGCGGCGGTGAGGCAAAGCAGCAGGGCGGCAAGGGGCAGGAGTTTCATCGGAGGTGTGAAGGAGTCGGTGAGGCGAGCAGGTTGGACAGGCAGGGGATCATTTTTTTCGCCAGATGCGCACGTCATCGACGACGGCGTTGCGTGGCACTGACAGGCGCAGCAGGCGTTTGGTCGGGTGGGCGATGCCGGGCGAGCTGTGGCGGCCGATTTCCTTGCCGTCGATCGTGACGCTGAGTTCGTCGCCGCGCACGGTGACGAGCAGGTCGTGCCATTCGCCGAGGCGGACCGGGCTGGGGAAGGCCTTTTCCTTGCCCTTGACGGCGGCCTGCTGTTCCTCGCTGAGTTTCTGCTTGGCCTGGCGTGCCTCGCGGATGTCGAGGCGCATGTTGCCGGTCTTCAGATCCTGCAGCCGCACGTGTTTCGGGCTGACGTGGGCGGCAAAGAGGTGGCCGGCGTGGACTTCCTTGCACTGCAGGTCGGCGAAGTTGAGGCCGAGGCTGTCGAGGGTATGGTCGAGTCGAAAGCGCAGGCGCACGCTGCCGTCGGTGAATTCGGCCGGATGGGTGACCGAGACCGCGTGATTGGCTTCAGGGTGCAGGTAGATGAACATGGCGCCGTCGCGCAGGTCGACCTGCTTGTGGCCCTTCGCCCGGCTCTTGCTGTTGGTGCCCCAGCCCTTGCCGGGTTCGTCGATCTGGTCCTGGGATTCGACGCGTTCGAAGTCGTCCTGGAAGAGCAGTTCACCGAGGTCGTCGGCGGCCTGGGCCGTGGTGAGGGAGAGCAGTGTGGCGAGGAGCAGGGTGGGCTTCATGGCAGGGTCATTCGCGGTTGATGAATTCGTCGAGGTTCATCAGAACCCGGGCGAGCGCGACGAGGACGGCGGCGTCCTCCTGGTCGGCGGCGGCGACGTTTTCGCTGCCGAGCACCTTCAGGGCTTCGGCACCGGCGGCGCGCACGCGGGCGCGCTGGTCGCTGGCGAAGCTGTGCAGGCG
>JAEYYS010000292.1 GCA_023428335.1 Verrucomicrobiota bacterium
CCTCGGGGGTCAGCGGCGCGCGCAGCTCGGCTGCACCAACTGGCGCGAGGGCGAGAATCAGCAGCAGGAGGAATCGCATGGTCAGCCCTCCGGATCGCGCGGCCGCTGGCCGAGGGTGATGGCCAGCTCGCGTTCGCCAGCGGCCCCGGCGACGCGCAGACGCACCTGCTCGCCGGCGGCGCGCAGCTTCACCGCGTTGGAAAAATGCGCGAGACTGAGCAGCGGCTCGCCATCGAGCGTGAGGATGCGGTCGCCCGCGCACAGGCCGGCCTTGGCCGAGGGTGAATCCGGAAACACTTCCAGCACCTCAAGCCGGCCGCTGGCCTCGTTGAGGTCGGCGGCGAGGCCGAGGTAGCCGCCGCTGCCGGTGCCCCAGGTCTGGATGACCAGGCTGCTCTTCAGCTCGTCCCAAGCGCGCAGGAAGGGCGCCATGGAAACGTGCATGTTTTCATCGCGCCCCTCCCAAATCTGGCTGTGCACGCCGATCACCTCGCCCTGCAGATTGAACAGCGGCCCGCCCGAGTCGCCGCCCATCAGCACACAGTCGGTCTGCAGGGCGTTGGCGGTCTGCTTGACGATGCGGCCGACGCGCAGCACGACCCCGCGCGCCTTGTCGAAGCCGCCGGGATGACCGAGGGCAAAGCACCAGGTGCCGGGTTGGGCTTCGAGCACGCGGCGCGACACCGGCACGTGCGGCCAGCGGCGACCGCTGTCATGCAGCTGCAGCAGGGCGGCGTCGGTCGTCTTGTCGAGTCCAAGCGTGGTGCCACTGATGCGGCGGCCGTCCTCGAGCACGACGCGCAGCTCGCGCCCGGGCACTTCCGCGACGTGGGCCGCGGTCAGCACCAGGCCGCCGGGTTCAATGATGACGCCGCTGGCGGTGCCATCGCCGGTGAGGATGGCGACCACCGACGGGCGCACGTCGGGCAGCAATTCCTGAACCTGAGTCTGCACGTTGCGCAGACCGTCGAGGGTGACGACCTCCGGCTCCGCGGCCTGCAGGGCCGGGAGGGCGAGGAGCACGAGCAGCAAGCGTTGCATCTTCATCCCATACGCGGCGCAGCGCCGCTTTCTCTGCCGATGAGACGATGCAGGCGGCAAAAAATTGCGGTCTTTTCGCCGCAGCGACGCGGAAAACACCGGCGACCCGGGCCCGATCCGGTCGCATGTCCACGAGGGGCCGGGTGGGCTGGCGCTGCGCCGACGTCCTGAGCGGCGGGGCTGCTAGCCGAGTTTCGCCAGGGCCGCAGCCCGCGCCCGCTGGGCGCGTTCGTGGGTCTGTTCCTGGGCGTCGAGTTGGTCGAGGTGGTCGAGCGCCTCGCGTGCCAGGCCGAGCTCCAGATAGCCTTCAGCCATGGCGAGCCGGCCTTCGAAATCGACCGCGGCATCGGGGGCCTCGGGCAGCACGACCGCCTCCAGCCGCTGGGTGGCGGGGTCGGCACCGGCGGCGACGCTGTCGGCATCGGGCTCGGTTTTGGCGAGGTACACCCAGCCGTCGCCCTCGCGGTTGAGGCGCCACTGGTTGATGGTGATGACGATCACCAGCCCGGCGATGGCGGTGGCCGTTTCCAGGATGAAGGGCGTGGCGAGCGCGCCGACCAGCATCGACAGTGCGCGCCCGACGACTTCGCGTGCGGTGGCGCTGAACACGAGCACGGCGACGCCGCCGGCCAGGGCGGCGACGGCATACAGCAGCGGCGTGAGCCACCAGCGCGGGGGAAGTGCGGTCCTTGCCATGGACCATCCATACTCCGCTTTGCGCCGGGTTCCAGTCGGCATTCCGTACTTGCCGGTGGCGGCGACCGGTCTTTGCTGCCGCCGTGACCGCCGCCCCCTTTGCCGCCCTGCTGCTCGCCGGAGGTCGTTCTGAGCGCATGGGCACCGACAAGGCCCGGCTCATCTGGCAGGGGCAACCGCTGTGGCGCCTGCAGCTCGCCAAGCTGGCCGCGCTCCGGCCGGCGCGCCTGCTCGTGGCCTGTCGCGAAGCCCAGGGGCTGCACACCGAGGCGCCAGTGCCGGCCTGCGAGTGGTGCTTCGATCCGCCGGGCAGCGATGACGGCCCGCTCGGCGCGATCGCCCGCGCCCTCACGGACTTGCCCCTGCTGGTGCTGGCGGTGGACCTGCCGCGTTTCGAGCCGGCGGTCCTGCTGGCCGACTGGCGGGCGCAGGCCGCGCCGGATTTGGGCTTGTGCTGGCGCTCGGCGCAGGGCTTGGAGCCGCTGGCCGCGGTCTACGGGCCGTCGCTGCGGCCGCTGTTGCAGCAGGCCCTGGCGGAGCGCCGGCTCGGCCTGCAGAAGCTGTTGGCGGCGGGTGCGGCGCAGGGCGGGCTGGTGGTGCGACCGGCCCCCGCCGAGGCCGGGCTCGCCAATGTGAACACCCCGGAGGAGTGGGCGCGGCAAAAAAAAGGCGGACCCGAAGGTCCGCCTTGAAGTTCACTTCTTGTCGTCGGCCGCCGCCTTCTTCTTTTTCTTGGCGCCGGCATTGCGCAGGGCCTTGGGGATGGGGTCCTCCTTCTTCTGCAGGGCGCGGCGCAGCTTGCGCAGGGCGATGTTTTGCAGCTGGCGGATGCGCTCGCGGGTGACGCCGAACTCCTGGCCGACCTCCTCCAGCGTGCGCGGCTTCTGGCCGGCGAGGCCGAAGCGGGCGTCGATGATCTTGCGTTCGCGCTCGTCGAGAACCGTCAGCAAGCCGTCGAGCTGGCTGTGCATGTTCTTGTGGCTGAGCAGGTCGAAGGGCGTCTGGGCGTTTTCGTCGCCGACGATTTCACCGAACTCGGTGCTGTCGTCGTCGCTGATCGGCGCGTCGAGCGAGGCCGGGCGCATCGAGGCGACCTTGAGCTGGCTGAGCTTGGCGCGGTCGATGCCGATTTCCTCGGACAGCTCGTCGTCGGTCGGCTCGCGGCCGAGTTCCTCGGACATCGCCATGGCGACACGGCGCATCTTGCTGATCTTGTCCACCATGTGGACGGGCAGGCGAATCGTCTTCGACTGGTTGGCGAGGGCGCGCTTGATTGACTGCTTGATCCACCAAGCGGCGTAGGTGGAGAGCTTGCCGCCCTTGTTGGGGTCGAAGCGTTCGACGGCCTTCATCAGGCCGATGTTGCCCTCGGAAATGAGGTCGAGAAGCGGCAGTCCGTAGTTGGCGTAATCCTGGGCGATCTTGACGACGAGGCGCAGGTTGGCGCGGATCATGTGGGACCGCGCCTCGGGGTCGCCGCGCTTGATGCGCTCGGCGAGATCGACCTCCTGCTCGGGAGTCAGCAAGTCCGTCTTGCCGATCTCACGCAGGTAGATCTTGATGCCTCCGTCGAGTTCCATGTTTGACATGTTGCGGTGAGTGGTACGATGCAGTTTGGCGGTTCTTCTAGCGTCCCCGAGAAAAAGGGGGGCGGCAGTCTGACACAGGTTTGAGATTTTTCTTCCGTTTTTTGAAGCAACTTTTTTGCCAAACTCAGAGCCGCATCTGCAGGAACGGGGTGGCAGGCAGGCAAACGCTTCGCATGGCGACGCCTCCGTTCAACCCAATTTCCGCTTCGTCGTCAATTCCTTTTGCAGATTTTGCCGGGGTTTTTTTCGGGTGACGATGACGGATTTTTCCGGCGTCCGGCCCCGAACCCGGCGAAATCCGCCGTTGCGCCCGGCTCCGGCCGGGCTTAAGTTGTGGACTGCTCCCCAGCAGTCTGCGGGTATAGCTTAATGGTAAAGTTCCAGCCTTCCACGCTGGCCATGTGGGTTCGATTCCCACTACCCGCTCCAACCGTTCCCTCCCGTGTCCCGCAGGCAGTCGCCCCCCGGTTTCGCTGACGCCCTCGCCGAGGTGCGCGCCATTTATCGGGATCTCGCCGCCCGACCCGCCGACCGCGATTGCCGCTCGCTTGCCGGCTGCTGCCACTTCCGCCTGACCGGGCGGTCCCCCGTGCTGACCCGCGGCGAGGCCCTGCTCGCCGCCAAGGGCGTGCGCGCCGCCGGCCGCAAGCAGCTCAAGCCGCACCCGGACGGTGCCTGCCCGGCGCTCGGCGCCGACCAGCGCTGCACGATCTATGAGTTCCGGCCCTTCGGCTGCCGCACCCACTTCTGCGCGGCGGCCGGCGGCCTGCTGCCCCGGCGCCAGGTGGCCGACCTCATCCAGCGCCTGGAGGCGCTCGACGAACGGCTCGGGGGCGACGGCTCGCGGCCCTTCGAAGCGGCGGTGAGCGACGCCCTTGCCGGGGCTTTTTGATTCCGGGCGATGGAAACACCGCCACGGTGCGCGTAGATTTCCCCTTCCGTGAAAGCTGTTGCCTGCCTGTTGTTTGCCCTCGCCGCCCCGGCCGCCGCCGCGCCGGTGTCGTTTGCCCGTCAGATCGTGCCGATCCTCGCCGATCAATGCTTGGAATGCCACCGCGCCGAGAAGGCCAAGGGGTCGTACCGCCTGGACACGGTCGAGCAGTTGCTGCGCCCGGGCGACAGCGGTGAGCCGCCCCTGGTGGCGGGCAAGCCGGAGGAGGGCGAACTGCTGCGCCTCCTTGTCACCCACGATGAGGACGATCGCATGCCGAAGAAGGCCGACCCTCTGCCGGCGGAGCAGGTCGAGCTGTTGCGCACCTGGATCGCCGAGGGGGCTGTTTTCGACGTCCCGGACCGGCGCACGCCGCTGGCTGGGCTGGTCGAACAGGCGCCGCGTGAGCCGTCGCCCGAGCGCTACCCGCGGCCGCTGCCGGTGACGGCGCTGGCGCTCAATGGCGACGGCAAGGTGCTGGTCACCAGCGGCTATCACGAGGTGCTGGCCTGGAATCCCGAGGACGGCAAGCTGCGCGCCCGTGTCGGCGACCTGCCCGAGCGCATCCTTGGATTGAGTTTTGTCGCCGGAGGGCCGCTGCTGGCGGTGGCCGGCGGCTCGCCCGGCCGCTCCGGCGAGGTTTGGCTGGTCGACCTCGGCAAGGCGGGCGAACGCCGCCGTCTGGCCAGCCTGCGCGACTGCGCCCTCTGCGCGGTGACCACCCCCGACGGCAAGTTTTTGGTCACCGGCGGTGCCGACAACCGTGTGCGCGGCTTCGCCCTGCCCGAGGGGCGGCCGCTCTGGGATGTTGAGGCCCATGCCGACTGGGTGCTGGCCCTGGCGGTCAGTGCCGATGGCAAACACGTCGCCAGCGCCAGTCGCGACCGCACGGCGAAGGTGCTCGCCACCGCCACCGGCTCGGTCGAGGGCACCTTCACGGGTCACAGCGTGCCCGTGCTCAGCGTCGCCTTCAGCCCGGACAGTCGCGAACTGATTTACGGTGGCCGCGATGGCGAACTGCGCCGTTGGGAGGTCACCGGCGCGGCGAAAAAGGACGGCAGCCTGCGCCCGGCCGGCCGTTCCGAGGCGCTGGCGCTCGGTTTTCTCGATGCCGGCACCGCTGTCGCCGCCGCGGCCGATGGCGGGCTGCGTCGCCTCGACTTGAAGGCCCGCAAGGTCACGGGTCAACTCACGGCCCATGGCGACCGTCTCACGACCCTGCTGCTGCGCCCGCACGGGGAAGGGGCGTTGGTGATCAGCGCCAGTCATGACGGCGAGATCCGCCTGACCGACAGCGCTGGGGGTGAAAAACGTCGCTTTGTCGCCAGCCCCGGCTGGTGATCGACGTCGACGCAGCATGGCCAGGGCGGCGAGCAGCAGCAGGCCTGTGCGCGACGGCTCCGGCACGATCGTGAGGCTGCCGCTGCTGCTGAACGCCGAGACATCCCACTGCCAGCCTGGGGCAAAGCCGTCGGTCGGCAGGTCGAGCAGGACCGGGTTCAGCCCGGCGATGCCGGCGCCGGAGACAGCCGACCAGTCGAGCAAGTCGAAGACCGTGCCCAAGGTCGGGGTCGCTCCCGTCGCCCAGCCCACGCGCAGGCTGCCGGGCGTCAGGGCCGAGAGATCGAGGCGACCCGCGCCGGCCGAAGCAAAGACCAGGCGATCGCTGACGCCGCCCGCGCCCAGCTCAAAGCTCAGGTCGGCGTCGGCGGTGAAGACGGCGTCGCCGAGTTCCGGCGCCAGGGTCAGCGTGCCGAGCCCGTCGTTTGCGCCGGGCAGACCGGGGGCCAGCGTGCCGGCCAGCGTCAGCGTCGCACTGCCGGCGGGGGCGAGTCGGCCGCTGCCGCCGAGGGTGGCATTCGCGGCCAGATGGAAAAAGCCGGTGCCCGTGGCCGAGCCGGTGCTGTTGCCGAGCAGCAGGGTGCCGGACTCGACGGTCGTGCCGCCCGCGTAGCTGCTGGCGGCGTCCAGGCGCACGCTGCCGTCGCCGTCGAGGCTGAGGCCGTGGACGCCCGTGATCGGGATTTGCAGGTGCAGCAGGGCACCTGCCGAGGTCTCGAAGCGGTTGTCGGCGCCCAGGGCCAAGGTCAGGCTGCCATTGGCACCGCGGAAAACAATCTCGGCGGTGGTGTTCGCCACCGTCAGGCCGGTGTGCAGGGTCAGGTTGCGCGCCGTGCTGCCGCCACTGCCGTTGGCATCCACGTAAAGCACCTCGGGCAGGCCGCCGAGCACGCCGTCAAAGGTGATGCGCCCGGCCGTCCGATTGCTGCCGAGGCTCATCTGGCCCAACAGGGTGGTGCCGCCGTTGCGACTCTGGAACAGCAGGTCGGTGCCCGCTGCCTGCGCTGGCAACTGATTGCTCAGCCAGTTGGCGGCGCTGTTCCAAGAGGTACCCAGACCGCTGGTGCCGCCATCCCAGACATCGGGGGCGGCCGGGCAGGCCGCGAGGCAGCCGAGCCACAGGCCAGCGCAGAGGCGACGGGGGCGGATGCAGACCGACGGGCAGAGGGAAAAGCGGGAAGGGTGCATGAGGCTCCGCGAATTCCGCAAAGACTCATAGATATTTACCTAAAATGAAAGCTTTATTTTCCAGCCCCCGCCGCATCGGTGCGAGTTTCCGCGCCCGGGTCAACAGGCAGGAAGGTACTCAACGCGGCCGCCAGCGCCTCGGCGAAACGCTGGCGGTTGGCCTCGGTGTCGCGCAGGCGCGGCCGGTTGGCCTCGATCTGCACGCCGGCCACCCCGCGCGCGGCGTCGCAGTGGCGGACCAGGGTGTAGCCACCGCGGAAGTAGGGCGGGACCGGCACTGGCAGGCGTGGGCTCGGGGTGGCGGGAAAACCCTGGTTTTCCAGCAGGGCACCAAGGCTGGTCGGTCCGCGCAGGAATTCGCTGTACGGCAGGGAGGAGCGCCGGGCCAGCACTTCGGCACTGCCGCGGGCGGCGAAGGCCGTCGCGTTGAGCACCGCCTCCGGTTGGGCGAGCTCGGCGGCGTGGTGCAGCCAGCCGAGTTCGACCTGGGCCTGCGGATGGCTGTGGCCGTGCAGATCGATGAGGAAGGCCCAGCCATGGCGGTCGACGGCCGCGCGGCAGGCCTGTTCGATGAAGCCGTGGTGCTCGCGCCAGGCCTGTTCGGCGGCGGCGCTGCCCTGGGCGGCTTCGCCGAGCTCGCGGTTGGCGTCGAGTTTGGAGCGGTGCAGGTGGCAGATCACCAGGTGCGGGCGGGCGCCGCGGCGTGTGGCGACGGCATCCGCCACGGCCCGCGCCAGCTCCTGGGTGTTGGCATCCATGGTCAGCACGCCTTCGCGGCGGTCGGGCAGGTCGGCGGGTTTTTCGCGACCACCGTGCGGGGCGGCGAGGATCAGCGGCAGTTCGCCCGGTTGGTATTCTATGAAACGCCGTTGGCCGAACCGGGGTTCGGCGGTCGGTTCCTGAGCGCGGCCGGCGGGCAGCAGCCCGGTCAGCAGGACGAGCAGCAGCAGGGCTTTCACGGTGCGGCAGGGGCGACCGTTTCTTCCGCCAGCTTGCCGGCGGCCCAGAGGATGCCGCGCGGGATCAGG
>JAEYYS010000434.1 GCA_023428335.1 Verrucomicrobiota bacterium
CTGGCCCTTCGCGCTGAGCATCATCGTCTTCAGCCTGATCATCGACCGCATCGGCTACAAGGTGGCGGCGATCTTTGCCATCGTCTGCCACTTCCTCGCCATCGGCCTGACCCTGATGGCCAAACCCGACAACGACCTGCTCTATTGGGGCACCTTCACGGTTGCCCTCGCCAACGGCACGGTCGAGGCGCTCATCAACCCGGTCGTGGCGACTCTGTTCCAGAAGAACAAGGCCAAGTGGCTGAACATCCTGCATGCCGGCTGGCCGGCGGGCATCGCCCTGGGCAGCATCTTCACCATGCTGCTTGGCGAAGGGGTCTCCTGGCAGGTCAAGTTCGGCGTCTGCCTCGTGCCGGTCGTGCTGTACACCCTGCTCATCCTGCCGCGCCGGTTCCCGGTCAATGAGCGTGTCGCCGCCGGGGTCAGCTTCCGCGAGATGCTCGCCGAGTTCGGCGCCTTCGGCTTCTTCATGTTTACCGTGCTGCTGGTCATGGCGATCTACCAGGCGCTCGGCGCGGCCGCCAACTGGGGGCTGGTGTTCGGCGCCGGTGCCGCGGTGGCCCTGGCGGCTGGAGCCTACACCCGCTCGCTCGGCCGGCCGATGTTCATCGTCATCCTGGTGACCATGCCCTTCCTGGCCACCACCGAGCTGGGGACCGACACCTGGATGCCCGACCTGCTCAGCCTCGAGCTCGGCAAGGCCGCCGCCTGGGTGCTGGTGTACACCTCGGTCATCATGACCCTCCTGCGCAGCTTCGCCGGCCCGGTCGTGAACCGGCTGTCGCCGATCGGCCTGCTCGTCGTCAGCGCCTTCGTGGCGGTCATCGGCCTGCTGCTGCTGCAGGGCGCCACCGGCTGGAGCATTGTCGCCGTCGCCACCCTCTATGCCGTTGGCAAGACCTTCCTGTGGTCGACCACCCTCGGCCTCGTCTCCGAGCAGTTCCCGCGCGGGGGCGCTCTCTCGCTCAACGGCGTTTCGGCGATCGGCGTGCTTGGCATGGGGGTCATCGGCGCCCCGCTCATGGGCATCTGGCAGGATGCCGACATCGACCGCGCCCTGCGCGACAAGCATCCGGCGATCCACCAGCAGGTGAAGGGGCCGGACGCCGTCAATCTGGTGGGTACTGCGCCGTCGGTCGACGCCCAGAAGCTCGCCGCCCTGCCCGAGGCCGACCGCCGGACCGTCGAAATCGTGCAGAATGAGTTCAAGAAGAAGACCTTTGCCCGCACCGCCCTGCTGCCGGCCTTCCTGCTCGCCTGCTACCTCGGCCTGTTCCTGCACTTCCGCGCCCGCGGCGGCTACCAGCCGGTCGTGCTCGGGACAGGGGGGCACTGAGGCCGCGCACTTTTTTCTTGTTCATTGCAATTCACCCGCCTAAAAAGGCCGGCCACTGCCGTTGATGTCGCTTCGCGCCGCCCACGGCCGCGCTCCCATCCAACCCATCCATACTCATCATGTCAGCAAAAACTGAAGGCATCGCACCCAACGCCAGCCGCCTGCTCTGGGCCGGTTTCATGGCCATCCTCGCCGCCGGCGTCGGCTTCGCCATCCGTGGCGGCATCTTTGACAACTGGGGCAAGGAGTATGGCTTCACGGCCGCCCAGCTCGGCGCCATCGGCGGTGCCGGTTTCAGCGGCTTCTGCTTCGGCATCATCATCGGTGGCGTCATTGTCGACAAGATCGGTTACGGCAAGCTGGTGGCGGTGGCCCTGCTCGGCCACATCCTCTCGGCCTTTGTGACTTTTGCCGCCAGCACGCCCGAGAACGCCTACCAGTTCCTGTTCTGGGGCATGTTCCTCTTCGCCTACGCCAACGGCACGCTTGAGGCGGTGGCCAACCCCCTGGTGGCCACGCTCTACCCGAAAAACCGCACCCACTACCTGAACATCCTGCATGCCTCCTGGCCGGCGGGCATGGTCATCGGCGCTGCCATCGGCTGGGTGCTTGACGACAAGATGCAGCTCAGCTGGAAGCTGCAGCTCGCCCTCTACCTCGTGCCGACGGTGATCTACGCCGTCATGTTCATGGGTCAGAAGTTCCCGAAATCCGAGGCCGCCGAAAAGGGCGCGAGCTTCGTGCAGATGTTCAAGCCGGTCGGCATCCTGGGCGCCCTGGTCGCCTGCTACCTGCTCGCCCTGTTTTTTGGCGACATCGTCAAGGGTCTGGCCCCGGACAATGCCAAGGCGATCGGTTACGGCATCGGCGGCGCCCTGCTGATTGCCGTCGCGGTGATGACCCAGTTCTCCATCGGCTCCTTCCTGCTCTTCGTGCTCTTTGTCACCCACGCCCTCGTTGGCGCGGTCGAGCTCGGCACCGACGGCTGGATCCAGAACATCACCGGCAACCTGTTCACCTCGGAGCAGGGCAAGTACCTCTTCATCTGGACCTCGGCCATCATGTTCGGTCTGCGCTTCTGCGCCCACTGGATTGAGACCAAACTCAAGCTCTCGCCGATCGGCCTGCTGCTCGCCTGCGCCGTCATTGCCTTCGTTGGTCTGAACCTGGCCAGCACCATGCAGTCCTTCGGCATGGCCAT
Source organism: Verrucomicrobiota bacterium (assembly GCA_023428335.1). Lineage (GTDB taxonomy): Bacteria > Verrucomicrobiota > Verrucomicrobiia > Verrucomicrobiales > Verrucomicrobiaceae > Prosthecobacter. The sequence continues at coordinate 2,538 of JAEYYS010000434.1, forward strand.
GATCGCCCTCGGCATCTACGCGGTCGGCAAGACCTTCTTCTGGCCGACCATGCTGGCCGTGATTGGCGACCGCTACCCGCAGACCGGCGCGGTGGCCATGTCCATCATGGGCGGCATCGGCATGCTCTCCGCCGGCCTGATCGGCGGCCCCGGCCTCGGCTATGGCAAGGACCGCTTCGCCGGTCAGGAACTGCAGAAGGTCGACGCGGCCCTCTACGCGACCTACAAGGCCGAGACGCCGAGCACCTTCCTGAACCTGAAGTCGACCGAGGTCTTCGGCCTGGACGGCAAGAAGCTGGCCGAGGCCAAGGAAGCCAAGGAGCGCACGCCCGAGCAGCAGAAGGTGGTGGAGGCCGACCAGCGCGGCGACCGCGCCACGCTCAAGGCCGACGCCTACATCCCCGCCACCATGGCGATCATCTACCTGCTTCTCCTGCTCTACTTCAAGGGCATTGGCGGCTACCGCGCCGTCCGCATCGACGAACAGGCCGCCTGATCTCCGGCAACCCCCTCCGCAGCGGCGTCCTCCATCCCGGGGGACGCCGCTTGCCTTTTCCACCTGCCTCTTTGAAATCTGAGATCTGAAATTGGAGATAGCTTTCCCTATGCCCACCTACATCTACGAAGTCATCCCTGAGTCCGAAGCCGAAACCCCGCGCCGGTTTGAGGTGCGTCAGAGCATGAAGGATGCGCCGCTGACGACCGATCCCGAGACGGGTCGGCCAGTGCGCCGCGTCATCATTGGCGGTACCGGCCTGATGGGCGGAGGCGCTGCCGCCGCGCCGGCGCGGTCCAGCGGTGGTTCCTGCGGCACGGGCTGCGGCTGTCATTGAGTTGGCCGCGTGGCCCGTCAAACTCGCGCAAAATCAGCTTGCGGGTGCGCCCGGCCGGAGGCAGGGTGAAGGCTCGCTGTTTTCAAAGCAGTTGGATCAAGGACAGATGCCGGAGTGGTCGATCGGGCACGCCTGGAAAGCGTGTGTGCTGTCAAAGGCACCGAGGGTTCGAATCCCTCTCTGT
>JAEYYS010000484.1 GCA_023428335.1 Verrucomicrobiota bacterium
GGGCGCGGGGGGGCGCCCCCCCCCCGCCCCACCACTCACTGCTCAAACCCGAAAGCCCAAGAAGCGAGCCCCCCATCTTAAACCCTTTTGCAGATACAAGGGATCGGACACCGGCGCCACGGGCTTGTTGGCGTCGGCATAGACCCAGCGCGTCCAGGGATCGGCGCGGTCGGGCACGTTGACACCGAGTTCAAGGCTGCCGAAGCGGGTCTTCGTCTTCGGGTTTGCCTGCAGCCGGGTCTTGATGACCTGATCGATCGACGGTCCGCGCGCCCAGCCGGCCGGCTGACCGCCGCCGCCCATGATGTTGCCGGCGAACAGCTCGATGCCGGTGAGCAGGCAGCTCATGCCGCGCTGGTGGCCGTCGCCATCACCACGGATCTTGTTGCTGACGCCCTGCACCATGAGCAGGCGATCCTTGAAGCCGGCCAGCGGCTGGAGGATGGGCTTCAACTTGAAGGCGTCTCCCTCGCCGGGGGCATCCGGCCAGAAGTTCGGCGGGATAATGCCGTTCGGGCTGAACATGAAGACGAGTCGCTGCGGTGCGGGTGCTCCCTCGGCACGCAGGGAGGGCAGGCCACCGGTGAAGGGCAGCAGCAGGGGCGACAGGCTTTGCAGGAAGGTGCGGCGTTTCATGGGGGATCAGGTTCCGGGGGTGTCGCCGAGGCCATGCAGGGCGGCGGCGGTGGTGATTTCAACGATGAGTTCCTGGATGTTGTAACCGGTCTCGGCAAAACGCGCCTGCAGGCGGTCGAGCAGACCCGGGCCGTAGGCGGCGACCGGTTGCTTGACGAGCGCCTGGAAGAGTTGCTCGACAAAGGCGCGCTGGGCCGAGGGCGATTCAAGGGCGTGGCGGGCGACATCACGCGCGCCGCTGAGCTTGATGCTGTGGCCGTCGGCGGTGATGTATTCCGAGACGCTGTTCACCGGCTTGCCGTTGTCGACGCTGCGATGGCGACCCGTGGCGTCAAACTGCTCGAGGGCGAAACCGAGTGGATTGATGACGGCATGGCAGGCCATGCAGTTCTCGCTCTTGGTCAGTTCGGTCACCTTCTCGCGCATGGTCAGGCTCGGATCGAACTTGTCGTCCATGAACTCGATCGCCGTCACCGGCGGTTTCAGGGAACGACCGAGGACGTTGCGCGACAGGAAGACGCCGCGGTGGATGGGCGACGTCGATTTGTAATAGGCGAAGGCGCTAAGCAGCAGCGGGTGGGTGAGCACGCCGGCACGCTGGGCGGCATCGAGCGCCACCGGCCGGAACTCGGCCTCGCCGGCAGGCAGCTCGACCCCGTAGAACTTGGCGAGCCGCTCGTTGAGCAGGACCTTGTCCTCGGTCAGCAGGCGACGGTAATCGGATTCCTTGCCCCAGACCACCTCGTCGATGAAGAGGCCGAGCGAGGCGTGCAGGTCGGCGGCGACGGCTTCATCAAAGCCGGGATAGGCCTTGGGGTCCTTGGCCAGGTCGTCGGCAGTGTCGAGGTGCAACCAATGATGGAAGAACGCGTCGAGCTTGGCACGCGTGCGGGTGTCGCCCAGCGCTTTGCGGACGCGCTCGCGCACCTGTTCCTCGGTGCGCAGTTCGCCGCGCTCGGCGGGGCGCTGCAGGTCCTCGCTCGGCAGGGAGTCCCACAGGGCGAGGCCGATGCGTGAGGCCACCCGCCAGTCATTGTCGCCGGCCAGTTCCGGGTAGAGGAAGCGCGGCGACTTCAGCACGTGCAGCACCGTCCGACGCACGGCGGTCGGCAGGTCGGCCCCACCGGCAAAGCGGGCGTCGATCAAGGCCGCTGCCTCGGCATCGTTGAGCGGTTGACGGAAGGCGCGACCGGCAAAGGTGCGCAGGAAGGCCTTCACCTTGGCCTCACGATCCGCGTCCTCGGGCTTGGTCTGGGCGTAGCGGTCGAGACGGGCGATGAGGAAGTCGGCCGCCTCAATGGCGGTCTGGGTCACCGCCTCGTCCCAGCCTTTCGAGACCGACACCCCGCGCTCGTAACCGGCGCTGGCGTCGTCGGGCGGGAAGGCCGCGGCACTGACGAAAAGCTCGCGTGAACCCTGGGGCGAGAGATAGCGGCTCGGGATCACCTCGCGCGGCCGGTGCGGCGGTTTCCATTCGAGGGCGATGCTGGCGCTCTTGTCCTTGTACTTGAAGAAGGACACCCGCAGCGGGTAGTGGCGACCGCCCAGCAGGAACAGGCTGCCGCGGTGCTCGGTCATCGAGCCGCTGCTCACCCAGCCGTCGATGAGCTTGACGTCGAGTTCCTGGTTGAGCCAGACGCGGACGCCGTTCTCGGTCTTGACGAAGAACTCATAAACCCCGGTCTCTTCGGCGTGGATCGAGCCGTTCCACTCGACGCGGAACTCGTTCGCGTCCAATTCCTCGCCCATCGGGCTGGCGGCACCGAACTGGAAGTCGATGGTGGCGTCCTGGCGCTCGATCTTTTTCGTCGGCGGCCGCTTCAGGTTGCCCTTGTCGTCCTTTTCACGCGGTGCCTTCGGGTCGGGCGATTCGTAGCGCGCACGCAAACCCCCGGTCTGCTCGACGACCGTGCGGCCGCGGAAGCTGGCAAACAGGTCGGCGACACTCTGCTGGTGCTGACGCACCGTCAGGCGCGAGAAGGCGATGGCCGAGGGGCGGACCTTCTCGCGGGCCGCCGGCGAGTAGAAGGCGTCGTAGATGAACTGCGCCACCTTTTTCGCGTCCTCGCCGCGCACCAGGTCCGGATCCTCCTCCGGCATGCTGCGGTCGATGTAGCGCGTCAGCCAGTCGACATTGCGGTCGCCATAGAGCGGCTCGTCGTACTTCTCAGCCACCCCCTCGCCGGCCGGGCCATGGCAGTTGGCGCAATGCTGGTCATAAAGGCCCTTGCCCGCCGGATCCGCGGCGGACAGGGCGAGGGCAGAGAGCAGAAAGCAGGACGAAATTCGGAACAGCATGAGGGGTTACGCCAGATCTTTACGCCCGGCACGGCCGGGCTGTTGCAGGGATTGGGCTGCCTCCGGGGTCGGGGGACACGGGTTCCACGCCAAGGCGCAAGCAGGCAGGCCAAAGTATGCTTGAGCTTCAGTCCGTCGACCACTCGCCACACCGGCACGGACCGCAGCCTAGGATTCCAGTTTTCAGACCACTTCCATGCCTCGAACGGCCACACCGTTCCATCCTGCCTCATGTTCCGGCAGAGGGACTCTCGGGATGATCCGCCAAGACATTCAAGGCTTGGGTAAAACGAACAACCCGAAACAAAATAAAAAGGATGAGGCAGGACGATCCAACGAGAGTGCCCCAGTCCAAGGCAGTCGAATGAACCGTGTAACGAAAGGGCGCTGTGCTGACCCATAACAAAAAAGCCAGCGCGAGATGCGAGAGCGCGGCGCGATGAAGACGACGGATCAGATCAGCGGTGGAGGCATTCTCCATGCCTGAGAATGCAGCGCTCCGGGCAATCTTCCTGGCTGTTTCAAGAGTCATCGACATGAAAAAAGCCTCTTCGATATTGGAATTTCCGTCAAGAAGAAGGCAAGCCAGCAGGAGGTTGGAGCACTCGCCATCGACGGTTCATTTCACTGCGCCCCAGTACTTGTGAACCCTGCCCCCCTGCACCTACTCGGCCTTGGAATAGCAAACAATCAGCGCCCGCCCGCTGTAGCCCGAACACTCGATCTCCTCGTGAATCCAGGCTTCCACCTGCGGCGCGCTGCCGCCGCCGGTGCCGGCCCCAATCAGGGGAAAGGCCACCGATTCGAACCCGTGTTCCTGGACTTTGGCGATGGCCGACCTGACCGACCTGCGGATGGCGGTCTCCGATGAGCGCCAGAGATGGCCGATGCCGGCCACGTGAATGATGGCCTTGTGGGGCAGTCGGCCCGCCCCGGTGACCGCCGCCCCTCCGAGGGGCAGCACGCCCAACTTCCGCAATTCCTGAAATGGAGCGAGGCCAGCCCGCTTCTTGATCGCCCCGGAAATGCCCTGCGGCAGCAGCAGCCACCACGGGATCAGGTTTCGATTCCAGGCATTGACGATCACCTCAACGTCCTGATCCAGCAAATCACCCTGCACGTGGAAGATGGGCATGTTCGGTAGACTATGGGTTCAACCCGGCTGCCTTGCCGCCCCTTGGACCTCGAACCCTACAACGCTGTGCCTTCCACCCAGTCGGCGCCGAGGCTGAGGCGACCGAGGTTGGCGAGGGTGGTGGCGGCGATCTGGCCGAGGGCTTCGCGGGTGAGGAAGGCCTGGTGCGAGGTGATGAGGACGTTGGGGAAGGTCAGTAGCAGCGACAGCTCATCGTCCTGCAACGGCTCGGAGGAATGGTCCTCGAAGAAGATGCCTTCCTCCTCCTCATAGACGTCGAGGGCGACACCGCCCAACTGACCGGCCTTGAGGGCGACGATGAGCGCCGTGGTCTCGACGAGTTTGCCGCGGCTGGTGTTGACCAAATAGGCGCCCGGTTTCATGAGCGCGATCGTGGTCTCGTTGATCAGGTAGCGCGTCTGCGGCGTCAGCGGCAGGTGCAGGCTGACGACATCGCTTTCGGCGAGCAGTCGCTCCAGCGGCAAGTACGCCAAGCCCGCCCCTGCCGCCCAAGCGGTGTCGGGATGGGGATCATGACCGAGCAGGCGCACGCCGAAGCCGCGGAACAACTCGGCGGTGACCCGGCCGATCTTGCCGGTGCCGACGATGCCGACGGTCTTGCCGTGCAGGTCGAAGCCGACCAAGCCGCTGAGCGAGAAGTTCAGCTCGCGCACGCGGTTGTAGGCGCGATGGATGCGGCGGTTGAGGGTGAGCAGCAGGGCGAGGGTGTGTTCGGCCACCGCATGCGGCGAGTAGGCGGGCACGCGCACGACCGCGATGCCATGGGCACGGGCGGCAGCCAGATCGACGTTGTTGAAGCCGGCGCAGCGCAGCGCCACCAGCTTGACACCCTGCGTCGCCAACTGCTCCAGGCAGTCGGCATCGACCTGGTCATTGACGAAGACACAGACCGCCAGTGCTCCGGCTGCCGTCGCCGCAGTTTCCGCCGTCAGGCGAAACTCATGAAACTGCCAGACCAAGCCCTCGCC
>JAEYYS010000504.1 GCA_023428335.1 Verrucomicrobiota bacterium
AAGGACTCGGCATGGATGGCCGGCACGCTGGAACTGGCAAAGACCGGTCGGGCGTCAATCGGCGGCGGCTGCCAGGCGGCGGGCGGCGCATAGGGCTGGGCGCGTACGACCGTGGCCGCCGGTGTGCCGGTCCGCTGGGCGCCCTTGTAGACTCCCTGTTGGACCGTGCAGGCGGGCAGCAGCAGGAGGGCGAGGGCGGCGCGGAAAAAACGGCGTGGCATGGGGGAGTAACGTGCGTAGGGGCCGCAGTTTTCATGCCGCCCATCCAGTCAGTTTCTCATTTCAGGGTCGCAATGTAAAGGATGAGGCTGTCAATCTGTGCGTCGTTGAGGATGCCGGCGTAGATGGGCATGCCGGTGTCGAACTTTTCAAAGCCCTTCACCACCTTCGCCGACGGTGCCAGGATCGATTCACGCAGGTAGGCGGCATCGGCGGTGACCTTGCCCTTTTGGCCCTTGGCGATCTCGCGCACGGAGCCGTGCAGGCCCTTCCAACTCGGGCCGACCTTGCCAACCGTGCTGCCATCGATGCTGTGGCAGGCGACACAGCCGAACATCTGGGCGACCCGCTCGCCCTCCTCGGCGCTGGCCTTCACCTTGGCCGTGGCGAGGGCGGCACGCGGGGTCAGATCGACGGTGAGTTCGGCAAAGCCCTCCTTCTTCGGCTCGAAGGTGGCGAGTTCCCAGGGCGAGAAGTAGGCGGTGTTGTTGGCCGGCTGGCCATCGCGGCTTTTCAGGCCCCACCCGATGCGCATTTGGTGCACGCCGGCGCGCATGTCGGGGATGCCGACGAAAACGCTGCGGCCGTCCTGGCTCAGGTAGGCGCTGCTGGCGGTGAGAAATTCCTGGCCGGGGCTGCCGTCGAGCTTGAGGTGGGGCGAGCCGTACTCGGCGCTGCGCTGGTAGTTCCAGCGTTCGGCGCTGTAGCTGGCGGGATCGGTGGCGAGTGCCGGATCGAGGGGCGCGTTGAAGCGCAGCAGCAGGCCCTTGTCCATCGGCGTGACCTCTTTCAGCAGCACGCGCGGCTTGCCGGTGTAGCGCAGGCGCGCCAGGCCGCTGAGCTGCTTGGCGGTGGTGCCCCAGACCTGGAAGCCGACAACGTAGAGCTGGCCGTCGGCGGGGTTCACCTTGGCATTGAGCGGGCCGAAATCGAACTCGCGGGAAAAACTCATCACCGCGGCCTGCGGCCGGGCGAAGCGTGTGTTCAGGATCACCCGGAAGAGTTCCGGCCGGTTGTAACCGATGTGGATGAGTTCGCCGTCGACCGGTCCCAGGCGCGAGCCGATGAGCCAGGTCTGGGTGGCGCCGCTGGGATTCACCGGGTGCGGGATCCAGGCCAGCGGCTCGGCGATGGGGCCGGGATACTGCTCCTTGGGGGCGATGGTCGGCAGGTGGCCGTAGAACTGGTTCTTTGCGATGATCTGCAGCGGGGTCGACGGCACATAGTGGCCCTGCTGGTCGCTGGCGGTGACCAGGCCGGTCTTGGGATGCACGCCGATGAAGGGCTGGCGCAGGCCATGGCCAATGACCTCGAAGGATTGGCCGTCGGGCGCCACCTTCAGCACTGTGCCGTTGTGCTTGCCGCGCGTCGTGCCCTCCTGGCCGCCCTTGCTGAGGTAGAGCGAGCCGTCCGGACCGAGCTTCATCGAGTTGGGGAACTCGCGGGTCTCGGCGGTCTGGGCGAACAGGTTGCAGAACAGCTCATGGCGGTCGCAGACCCCGTCCTGATCGGCATCGACGAGTTTCCAGACGCCGTTGCGATCGAAGACAAAGACTTCGGATTGGGGATTGCCCCGGCGCACCACGATCGACATCGGTTCGTGCAGGCCGGAGGTGAAGCGTTGCCAGGTGACGGCTTCGAGGTCGCCCTTGAGGCCGGAGATGAGCCAGACATCGCCGTCGAAGGTCACGCCCGCCGCGTTGCCCTGGTCGTCGAGGAAGTCGAGGTCGGCGAGGCGGACATTGCGCTTCCAGGGATTCGGCACGGGCAGCGGGATCGTGTCGACGACGTGGGCGTCGGGTTTGGTGGAGAGCTGACCCTGGGTGGTGACGGTTTCCGGCCAGCGGGCGGTGGGTGCCGGCGCTGTGTCGGCAGCGGCTGGGCCGGCCTGCCAGAGGCCCTGGCGGTTGAGAGTTAGGCTGAAGCGACGTGCCGCGCCGCGCGGTTCGATTTCGAGCACGGCGATGCCATTCAGCACGCGCAGTTTCAGGCCGGTCTTGGTGTTCCAGTGCTGCTGCTGGGGCGCGCCGGTCGATCGGCCGAGCACCAGACTGAGGGCCTTTTCGCTGGGGCCGATTTCGAACCCGCGCTGCAGCTCACCCTTGGCGGTCGCATGCAGCATCTCGCGCAGCTTCACGCCCGCGACCTCGTAGGTCAGCGCCGCCCGGCCCTGGTGGCTGCCGATCGAGACGAAGCGCGCCTTTTGCGGATCCAGCGGCCCGCGCCCCACTTCCTCCGGACTCGGCGCCGGCTCGCGCGGGTCGGCGAAGGCCGGTTTGTCGCCGACTTGCCAGCCCGGATAAATCCCGTTGGCCAGCCAGATCTGACCGACCGGTTTCGGCAAATACTCCTGGCCGTCCTTGGTCTTCTGGCCGGCGACGTGGTAGGAGCCCGAGGCGAGGGCATCGGGGGTCACCGGTGGCTTGCCGGGTTCGCCCTGCCAGACGCAGGCGAGGCGGAGCAGGTCGGTGTCGAAGCAGGCCCAGAGATTGTGGCCGAGGTTGAGGATGAGGCCGCGCGGCGTCAGGTTGTCCTTCGGCAGGCCCTCGCCGGCCTCGCGGGCGTCGAGCACGCTGCTGAAGAACGGGAAGTCCGGTTCGACGAAGTCGCCCCAGGGCGCGGTTGCCGGCTGCTGGGCGGCAACGGTTTGCAGGCTGAGGACGAGGGCGAAAAGGGGGCCGGGGCGCATCAGCAAAGAAC
>JAEYYS010000505.1 GCA_023428335.1 Verrucomicrobiota bacterium
CCGCAAGGACGCTCAGTCCAGTTCGCCGATCACTTCCTCGTCGGTGTCATCGTCGTGCACCGCCTCGGCGATGACCCGGCGGGTGACCTCATCGAGGTAGGCTTCGAGCACCCGGCTGAGTTCGAGAAACTCCGGCCACAGGGTCTGATCGACAAAGCTGCGCGGCACCCGCACCATGACCGTGTTGCGCCGCTGCCGGCGGTAGCGGTAGGGTTTCAGTTCGTAGCGGCGCAGCAGGGCGATGAAGAGTCGCTTCGACCAGCCGTCGGTCAGGTTGAACTTGTACTCGATGGCCGGCTCGGTCTTCTCGGTCTCGGCCAGCCGCCGGCGGATGCGCGCCATGGCGTCGGCCGCGGCGTCGCGCTCGCCCTCGGTGGCGGCGCCGGCAAACAGGCGCTCGATCTTGCGCAGCTTGTCGAGCAGGTCGCGGTCGGTCATGGCTCGATCGGGGCGAGGCCGCGGGCGCCGAGTTCGGCGAGCGTCCACTCATACTCGCGCACGACCTGATCGGCGACATCGCCGCTGCGCAGCTCGGCGGGCAGCACCTCCCAGGTGTAGGTTTCCATCTCGATGTGGGCGCACTTCTGCGGCTGGCGCGCCAGCCAGTCCATGGCGCCGAGCAGGTGGTCGCGCGTGCTGCCGAAGTCGCCGCCCGGCTCGGCATGCAGGGGGATGTGGAAATGCACGCGCCACTCCTCGCCCAAGTCCGCCGGTGCCGCGCCGGAGGCGAATTTCAGGGCGTCGGGCAGGTCCTTGAAGCGGCGCAGCGGCTGGCTGGGGCCGTGGCTGGCGATGACCTGGTGGAAGTACACCGGCTCGTCGAAGCCGGCGAGGCGGGCCAGGTTCTCCGGGGTCGGTTGCAGGCGCAGGGCCGAGCTAAAGTGCAGCTTGCTCAGGCGGATGCCCGCCCCCGTGATCCGTTCCAGGGCCCGGCCCGGCTCCTCGAACTCAATGGCGAGATGGCAGGTGTCGTAGTTGAGGCCGATGAAGCGGAAGAAATCGCGGTCCTGCGGATGGCGATCGTAGTAGAGGCCAAAAAATTTCAGGGTCTCGCCGCTGGTTTCAAACAGGCCGAGCGGCTCGGGTTCGAGACCGAGGTGCAGGTCGTGGCCGGTGGCCGCGGCGACCTTTTCGATGTGCTCGCGGCAGAGGCGCAGATTTTCAAAAATGGCGTTCAACTCATCGGCCCCGACCCCGAAGGTCTTGTGCGAGCCGGGCAGGGTGCTGACGCTGCCGGGCACGCCGGCTGGCAGCAGTTGCGCGAGCAAATCGAAGAGCAGGTTCGTGTAGGCCAGCCGTTCCGGGGAGGACCAATCGGGCCGGAACACCGCTTCCTTGACCCGTTCGCCATGGAAGGGTCCGTAGGGGAAGCCGTTGATGGTGAACACGTAGCAGTCATTGGCGTCGAGCCAGCGACGGAACTCCGTGAGGCGGGCCGGATCGGCCAGTTCACGCGCGGCGGCGGCGCCGAGGCGCAGGCCGATGCCGTAGGGACCGCGCGGGCAAACGCGCTCCTTGACCCGCAGGGTGTGGTCGCGCAGGGCGCGCCAGGTCTCTTCCCAGGTCTCCCCGCGGTGGACGTTGGTGCAGTAGCCGAGATGGAGGCCTTGAGCGAGATGCATCCGCCAGAGTGCCGCGCGCCGGCGGGGCGTCAAGACGCTTGCCGGAGCGAGCTGCCACAGCTTGGCCCGGCCTGCTGTAGGGCGGGGCAGCGACCCGCCGGAATCCCCGCGGTCACTTCCCGCGGCACAGGGATGCCCGGCCGTGCGAATCGCCTTGACTCGCCGCGCTCAGGCGGCAGAGTTCCCGCCCCCTTTCCCCCAAAACCCGAAGCCATGGCCCAAGAAACCTCCCTCCTCCTGCTCAAGCCCGACTGCGTCGCCAAGGGCCTCAACGGCGAAGTCCTCAAGCGCCTCGAAGCCGAGGGCTTCCGCGTCCGCGGCATCAAGATGCTCCAGCTCACCGACGCCCTGCTGCAGGAGCACTACTCGCACATCGCCGACAAGCCCTTCTTCCCGGAAGTGGCCGGCTTCATGAAGAGCAAGCCCGTCATCGCCGTCGCCCTGTCCGGCGACAACGTCATCGCCCATGTCCGCGACCTGCTCGGCCCGACCGATTCCAAGGCCGCCCCCAAGGGCACGATCCGCGGCGACTACGGCAGCGACAAGATGACCAACGTCGTGCACGCCTCCGACTCGCCCGAGGCGGCGGCGGTCGAACTGAAGCGCTTCTTCGCTGAAGGCGAGATCTTCAGCTACTGAGTCCGGCGGGACCGAGAAAAAACCGCCATCCGCGGTTGACTCGCCCCCGGTTTGAATTATTTTGCGAACCCTCTCAATTTCCAACGAACCTTCCTGTCATGGCCAAAGTCTGTCAAATCACCGGAGTCGGCGTCACGCGCGGCCACCACATTCATCGCAGCGGTAAAGCCAAGAAAGAAGGCGGTATCGGCAAGCACATCACCAAGCGCGTCAAGCGCGTGATCTTCCCGAACCTGCGCGAGAAGCGCATCTGGGTGCAGGAACTCGGCAAGTTCGTCCGCGTCAAGCTGTCGGCCCGCGCCCTCAAGACGCTCGACAAGAACGGCGCCTTCAAGACCCTCAAGGACGCCGGTCTGATCTGAATTTCTTTTGATGGTTGATGGTGTTTGGAGGCAGGCCCGCGAGGCCTGCCTCTTTTTTGTGCCGCGACGCTCCCCTTTCCCCACTCCGAAGCGCACCGGAGCCCTGGCCCGGCCAGTGCCCGATCCCCTGCGAATCCTGCCCTTTTGACCGCCTTCCTTGACCACCGCTGACACGGTCGTTGCATCCGCGACGTTCTTTCCTACCTGTCCCCCTCACAACCCCAACCCCCTTTTCTGATATGAACCTCACACGCACGGCCTACGGCACCTGGAGCGGCGGCAAATTCATGCATTTCGGCGAGATGCTCGACGACGCGGCCTACATCGCCATGATCCGCCGCGCCTTCGATCGCGGCGTGCGCACCTTCGTCACCGCCGACGTCTACGGCGCCGGCCGCGCCGACAGCATGCTCGGCCAGGCCCTGCAGGGTCTGCCGCGCGACGAGTACAGCCTGGTCGGCATCGTCGGCCACGACTACTATGGCGGCCTGCGCGCCGGTGCCAAGGGGTACCCGCGCTTCACCGAGCCCAGCCTGCGCCAGCCCAGCGAGTACGCCGGCTACCTGCGCATGGCCACCGAGGAATCGCTCAAGCGTTGCGGCGCCGCCAAGTTCGACTGCCTGATGCTGCACAATCCGGACACCGTCGGCTACACCAGCGAAGCGGTCTGGGACGGCCTCAGCGCCCTCAAGGACGCCGGCCTCACCGACCGCCTCGGCATCGCTCCCGGCCCGGCCAACGGCTTCACCCTCGACATCATCGACTGCTTCGAACGCTTCGGCGACCGCATGGAGTGGGCGATGATCATCCTCAATCCCTTCGAGCCCTGGCCCGGCCAGCACGTCCTGCCCGCCGCCCAGAAACACGGCGTCGACATCCTCGCCCGCGTCGTCGACTACGGCGGCATCTTCCACGATGACGTCAAGCCCGGCCACAAGTTCCGCGATGGCGACCACCGCAGCTTCCGCCCCGCCGGCTGGGTCGAACACGCCAGCGAGAAACTCGAAAAGATCCGCCCGATTGCCGAAAAACACGGCCTGACCATGATCCAGCTCGCCTGCCTGTGGAACCTTGCCCAGGCACCGGTGAAGAGCGTGGTGCCCACCCTCATCCAGGAGGCTGGCGACGGCGCCAAGTCGATCGAGGCCAAGCTCGAAGAACTCGCCACCCTGCCCGAGGTCAACCCGCTCAGTACCGAGGAAGTCGAAACCATCCGCCAGATCGGCGACAACACCGGCTGCATGCTGCTCAAGGGCGCCAGCCAGCGCCACGAAGGCCAGGAAGCGCGCCCGGACGAATGGCCGATGCGCCCCGACCTGCTCGAACTCGCCGGCCGCTGGAACCTCGGCAGCGCCTGGTGACAGCGCCACCCAGCCGGGACTGCAATATTTTAAAAACTTCTTAAAGTTTTTAAAATATTGATTGCCGCTGACTTCTGAGGTCACTAAATTAGAGGCATGAACGCTGTTCGTGCCCGCTTCCCGCGCTTGGCCCAGCCGGTTTCTGCCCTGCTCGCCCTCCTGCTGACGCTTGCCGCTGGCGCGCAGACCCCCGTCTACCGCCAGCCCGGATCCGCCTACACCACCCAGGCCATGCGCGGCGGCTCCCTGCCCAGCACCGCCTACCCCGCGGACAGCCGTCGCAGTGAGAGCCCGCCCGCCCGCTCCGCGGCGACCGCGCGCCGCGCCCCCGTGGAAGCCCCGGTCTCCCGCCCAGAGAAGACTGCCCCTGCCCCGCGTGCGGTCAGCTCCAAAAAGGCGACCGCTGAAATGCCTTCCACCTACGTGGTGCGGCCCGGCGACACCCTTTCCGACATCGCCGTCCGCCACGGCCTGACCACCGACACCCTGCGCGCCGCCAACGGCCTGACCCACGATGTCCTGCGCATCGGTCAAACCCTGTCGCTGAAACCCGGCCGCCTGCCGGTACCGAACGGCGCCGACGCCTATGTGGTCCAGCCGGGCGAAACCTTCAGCGACATCGCCCTGCGCTACCGCGTCCATCCCGACGACCTGGCGCGCGCCAACCCGACCGTTTATCCCGACCGCCTGCTCGTCGGCGAGACCCTGAAAATCCCGGCTGCCAAGGCGGGCCAGGCCGAGCCGGCGCCGCTGGCGGAAGCTCCGGCAGCGCCCGAACTGTCCAAGCCCGGCCAGGCGGTCGCCGCGGTCGCCCTGCGCAGCCACGTCGTCGCTCCCGGCGAAAGCCTGGGCAGCATCGCCAAACGCCATGGCATCGCCACCACCGCCCTGGCTGCGGCCAATGGCCTGAAGAATCCGAACCACATCGTGCCCGGTCAACGCCTCGTCGTGCCCGGGGCCGCCGTCGCCGCGCCGCCGCCCCCGACTGCGGAAGCTCAACCCCCGATCGCTGCCGCCCCTGCCGTGCAAGCGGCGCCGGCCGACCTGCCGTTGGCTGCCGCCCCCGCTGCACCGGCGGCCACACCGGAGCCAACCTTGGCC
>JAEYYS010000047.1 GCA_023428335.1 Verrucomicrobiota bacterium
GTCCCCATCCTCACCAAGGCCGATTGCAATTCCGGCGCCTGCCATGCCAAGGCCGATGTCGGCCAGCGCGGCTTCCGTCTGTCGCTGCTCGGCTTTGAACCCCAGGAGGACTACGAGCACATCGTCAAGGAAGCCAAGGGCCGGCGCGTCTTCCCGCCGGCACCCGAGCAGAGCCTGCTCGTGCTCAAGTCCGCCAATCTGGTGCCGCATGGGGGCGGCAAAAAACTCGACCCGGATTCCGAGGAGTACCGCACCCTGGTGCGCTGGATCAGCGCCGGCATGCCCTATGGCAAACCGGAGGATCCCGTGCTCGCCCAACTGGACGTCGAGCCCGCCGAGGCGGTGCTCAAGCCCGGCCAGAGCCGCCAGCTCAAGGTCACCGCCAAGTTCAGCGATGGCAGCACGCGCGACGTCACCCGCATGGCGTTGTACGAAGCCAATGACAAGGCCATGGCCGAGACCGATGAGCACGGTCTGGTGCGCACGCTCGACCTGCCAGGCAACGTCGCTGTCATGGTGCGCTACTCCGGCAAAGTCACCGTCTTCCGCGCCGCCATTCCGCTCGGTGCCCCGGTCGATTCCCTGCCGCCGGAAAAAAACTTCATCGACCGCCATGTCTTCGCCAACCTGCAGCGCCTCGGCATCCCGCCCTCCGCGCTCTGCGACGACTCCACCTTCCTGCGCCGGGTCAATCTCGATCTCGCCGGCCGGTTGCCGACCGTCGAGGAGACCCAGGCCTTCCTCGCCAGCCGCGAGCCCGACAAGCGCGACCGCCTCATTGAGACCCTGCTCGCCAGCCCGGAATATGCCGACTGGTTTGCCAACAAGTGGACGGCCCTGCTGAAAAACAAGCGTGATGCCGCCGCCGACATCACCGCCAACTTCGCCTTCCACGCCTGGATGCGCGACAGCCTGCTCGCCAACACGCCCTACGACCAGATCGTCCGCCAGATCCTGGCCTCCACCGGCACCATCGTCGCCAACCCGCCGGTGGCCTGGTACAAGCGGGTCAAGGAACCCGTGCAGCAACTGGAGGACGTCGCCCAGCTCTTCCTCGGCGTGCGCATGAACTGCGCGCAATGCCATCACCATCCCTTCGAGCGCTGGAGCCAGCACGATTACTACAGCTTTGCCGCCTTCTTCAGCCAGATCGGCCGCAAGCCAACCGCCATTGCCGGCGAAGACCTCATCTTCCACAAACGCGGCATCGCCCAGATCGAGAACAAGAAAACGCGCGAGCCCGTGCGGCCCGCCGCGCTTGGCCAGACCGCGCTCGACATTCCGCCCGACGAGGATCCGCGCCTGCGCCTGGCCGACTGGATGGGCGAGCCCTCGAACCCCTTCTTCGCGCGCGCCCTGGTCAACCGCTACTGGAAGCACTTCTTCAAGCGCGGCCTCATTGAGCCCGAAGACGACATCCGCGAGAGCAATCCGGCCAGCAACCCCGAGCTGCTCGACGCCCTGGCCGAGCATTTCGTGCGCAGCGGCTTCGACCTCAAGGAACTGGCGCGCACACTCGTGCAGAGCCGCGCCTACCAGCTCAGTTCCGAGCCCAACGCGCACAACACGGCCGACACCCAGAACTTCTCGCGCTACTACCCGCGCCGCCTCACCGCCGAGGTCCTGCTCGACAGCCTCGACGGCGTCGCCGGCTCGAAGTCCGACTTCGCCGACCTGCCGCCCGGCACGCGCGCAGTGTCGCTGCCCGACAACAGCTACAACCGCGCCTCACCCTTCCTCAAAGTCTTCGGCCGACCCGAAGGCGCCAGCGTCTGCGAGTGCGAGCGTGTGCAGACCGCCAGCCTGGCGCAAAGCCTGCACCTCATGAACCCCGCCGACGTCAAGACCAAGCTGACCCCGCCGGTGGCCGCGCCGAGAAACTCAGCAAGGCCGAGTTGCCAGAGCCCAAGCGTATCCGCGAGCTCTACCTCGCCGCCTTTGCCCGCGAGCCCGATGCCGAGGAGGTGCGCCTCGCCGAGGCCCATCTTGTCAAACCGCGCACGGACGCCGCCGGCAAGCCGCTCGACTCGCAGCAGGCGCGTCGTCAGGGTTACGAGGATCTCATCTGGGCCCTGGTCAACACCAAGGAATTCCTGTTCAACCACTGAGCCTCATGCGCGCCGCCCTTTTCTGCCTGGCCCTCGCCAGCTCGCTGCCTGCCGACGAGGCCCTGACCTCCGCCCTGGTCTTTCATGCGGGCTTCGATCAGGGGCCGGACGCCGATTTCGCCGCCGGCGACAAGCAACTGTTCACCGCGCCCGGCCGCAAGCGCACCGAACCGAAGCCGGGCCTGGCCGAGGCCGATGGCATTGAGCTGGCCGCTGGTGAAGGCAAGTTCGGCGGCGCGCTCGCCTTCCGCCGCAAGTCGAAGGATCTGGTCTTCTTCAAGGGTGGCCCCAACCTGGGTTACCGCGACAAAAACTGGAGCGGCAGCGCCTCGTTCTGGCTGCGCCTCGATCCCGACCGCGACCTGGAACCGGGCTACTGCGACCCGTTGCAGTTCGTCGCCCAGGCCTGGGGCGAGGGCAACATGTTCGTCGAGTTCAGCAAGGACCACACGCCGCGTCACTTCCGCTACGCCATCATGGCGGTGACGAAGCTGTGGAATCCGAACAACGAAAAATGGGAGGAGATGAAACGCCGGCCGATGGTGGCCGTGGAAAAGCCCCCCTTCACGCGTGAGCGCTGGACCCACGTCTGTTTCACCTTCGGCAACGCCAACACCGGTGCCAAGGACGGCTGGGGCCGGCTCTACCTCGATAGTGTGCCGGTTGGCGAATTTCGCGGCTGGGAAAACAGCTTCCACTGGGACGTCGCGCAGAGCGCCCTGACGCTCGGCTACAGCTACACCGGCCTGATGGATGACATCGCCGTCTTCAACCGCGCCCTCACCGACGCCGAGGTGAAAACCGTCTTTGCCCTGCCCGACGGCATCGCCGGCCTGCGCCGCTGACCGACGCGAATCCGCGCCGGTTTGAACGGAAGGCCCCGCTGACCACGTAGGTTTGCGGTCATGACCTCCCGTCTCCTCTGCCTCCTCCTGTTCGCCGCACCCGCGCTCGCCCAGCAGGTCACGCTGCCGCTGCCCCGCCTGCTCACCCTCCAGCCCATGGGCGGTCAGGCCGGTACTTCCGTCGAGGTGAAAGTCACCGGCGAACACCTGGAAGACATCGAATCCCTGCGCTTTTCCAGCCCGCACCTGCAGGCCAAGCCGGTGCCCGGCAAGGCGGACACCTTTCTGGTCACCATCGCCGCCGAGGCCCCCGCCGGCATTCACGACGCACGCGTGCTCTGCCGCCTCGGCGTCTCCTCGGCGCGCGCCTTCAGCGTCGGCCGCCTGACCGAAATCACCCGCAGCAAGCCCAACACCAGCGTCGAAACCGCCCTCGAACTGCCGGTCGGCTCGGTCTGCAACGCGACCATGACCCGCCGCGCGGTCGATTTCTACCGCTTCCAGGCCGTCAAGGATCGACGCATCGTCATCGATTGCGCCGCGGTCGGTCTCGATTCCCGTCTCACCCCCGTGCTCGCCCTGGCCGATGCCGAGGGCCGCGACCTCAAGGTCAACCGCACCGGCGGTCCGCTCGATTTCACCCCGCCGGCCGACGGCAACTATGTCATCAAGGTGCATGACCTCACCTACCAGGGCGGCGAACGCCACTTCTACCGGCTCGCCCTGCAGGAGGCCGCCGCTGAGGGACCGCCGCCGGTGCAGGCGCGCACGCAAATGGTCAGCGCCATGTCCTGGCCACCCGCGGGCCTGCCGGCCACCGCCGCGTTGAACGAGGCCGAGCCCAACAACCAAGCCAATGAAGCCGAGAAGATCACCCTGCCCTGCGACATCGCCGGCCGCTTCTTTCCAGCTGCCGATGTCGACACCTACGAGTTCACCGCCAAGAAGGGCGAGGTCTGGTGGGTCGAGGTCGCCTCAGAACGGCTCGGCCTCAACACCGACCCCTTCGTGCTCGTCCAGCGCGTCGAGAAGACCGCCGACGGTGAAAAGCTGACCGATCTCGCCGAGCTGTACGACATCGCTCCGCCGATGAAGGTGTCGAGCAACGGCTACTCCTACGACGGCCCGCCCTACAACGCCGGCTCACCGGATGTGAACGGCAAGTTCGAGGTCAAGGAGGACGGCACCTACCGCCTGCAGGTGCGCGATCTCTTTGGCGGCACGCGCAACGAGCCCGGCAATATCTACCGCCTCATCGTCCGCCGCGCCGCACCCGACTTCTCGCTCGCCGCCTGGGCCGTGCACATGACCCTGCGCAATGGCGACCGCGCCGCGCTGTCGAAACCGGCCGCCCTGCGCCGGGGCGACGCCCGCCTGTTTGAGGTCGTGGTGCAGCGCCGCGACGGCTTTGACGGCCCGATTGAGATCGAGGCGGAAAACCTGCCGGCCGGCGTGCAGGCCACCGGCCTGCGCATCGGCAAGGGCAAATCGGTCGGCCACCTCGTGCTCACCGCCGCAGCCGACGCCCCGCGCGGTTTCTCGGTCGCCCAACTGCGCGGCCGCGCACGGATCGACGGTGCCGAGGTCGTCCGTCCCTGCCGCGTCGCCAGCATGGAATGGCCGGTCAAGGATGCCAAACAGGAGATCCCCGCGCCGCGTCTGCTCGCCGATTTCCCGGTCTCGGTCACCGATTCCGAGCAGGCACCGCTGTCGGTGACACTGGCGGAGGACAAGGTCCATGAGGCCGAAGCCGGAGCGATCCTGAAAATCCCGCTGCGCCTGATCTGGCGCAACGAATTCACCGGAGCGACGATCAAACTCAAGGGCCAGGGCGACGGCTTCACGACGCTCAAGGAACTCGAAATTCCGATCCAAGCGGAGAGCGCCGAGCTGGTGCTCGATCTCGCCGCCCTGAAGACGCCACCGGGTGAACACACGCTGGCCCTCTATGGCAGCGCCGTCAGCAAGTACCGCTACAACCCCGCCGCCTTGCCGCTCGCCGAGGCCGAGCAGAAAAAGGCCGAGGAACGCCTCGCCGCGGCCGCTGCGGCGGCGCAGCAACTCGCCGCCACCGATGCCGCCGCCGCCAAGACCGCGGCGGAAAAGCAGAAGCAGGCCGAGGCCGCCATGGCCGCCGCCACCAGCCGCATGAAGGCCCTGTCCAGCGCCGCCGAACCCAAGGACACGGTCGACATCCTCGTCTCCCAGCCGATCCGTCTGCATGTCCGTGCCGCCACGCCGGCGACCGCGGCGAAGTGAGGCATTTTCCGGCTTGCGCAGGCCGGCAAATCCGCCCATGACCTTGGCCCGCGCCGGCGCCGGTGCGGCCAACCGCCATGTCCCGCCCCAGCCTCCGCCAGTGGCTCGGCTTCGAACTTGTTGAAGTCAGCCTCAAGGAACGCCTCGTCGCCGCTCTCGGTGGCGGTCTCGCCCTCTACCTGCTCTTCCAAATCTCCGCCTGCTGTCTGCCCGGCCCGCAGGCGGCGGCCCTGGTCGCCTCCATGGGAGCCAGCGCCGTGCTGCTCTTCGCCGTGCCGCACGGCCCCCTCTCGCAGCCCTGGCCGGTGCTCGCCGGCCACGTGCTGCCCGCCCTGATCGGCGTCGCCTGCGCCCGCCACCTTGCCGAACCGGCCCTCGCCGCCGCGGCCGCGGTCGGCCTCGCCATCCTGGTCATGGAACTGCTCAAATGCATCCATCCGCCCGGCGGTGCCACCGCGCTCACCGCCGTACTCGGTGGCGATGCCGTGCACGAACTCGGCTACCGCTTTGCCTTTGCTCCCGTGCTCGCCAACGCCGCCGTGATGGTAGCCCTCGCCGTGGCGATCAACTTCGCCTTCCCCTGGCGGCGCTACCCGGCCATCCTCAGTCGGCCGGCCGTGCGCTCCGCCCCGCGCGCCTTCGACCCGCCCAGCCACGAGGAGGTGCTGGCCGCGGTGCGCGACCTCGATTCCTTCGTCGACATCAGTGAGGAGGACCTGATCCGCCTCGCCAAGCGCCTGGCACCGCCGAAAGCCTGAACAGCAGGGCCGCGCCGGCACGTAGTTGTCGCCTGCCCATGTTCCGACACGCGTTCCTCGCCCTCTCGCTCGCCGCGCCCGCCGCCGCGGCCGACCTCGAATTCTACCGCGACGTCTTCCCCTTCCTGAAGGCGAACTGCATCGTCTGCCACAACAAGACGACGACCAAGGCCGACCTCAACATGGAGACGCCGGAGTTGATGCGCCAGGGCGGCGAATCCGGCACGTCCCTCATCCCGGGCAAGGGCGCCGACAGCCTGGTCGTCATCGCCTCGCGCCACGAACAGGACTACGAGATGCCGCCGGTCAACAACAAGTCCGGCGCGGTAAAGCTGAGCGACGAGGAAATCGCCGTGCTGACGCGCTGGATCGACCAGGGCGCCAAGGCCGCCAAGCGCGAGGAACGCCAGGTTGCCTGGCAGGCGCCGGCCCCCGGCGTGCAGCCGATCTACGCGGTCGCCCTCACCCGCGATGGCCGCTTCGCCGCCTGCGGCCGCGGCAACCGCCTGTTCGTCTACGACCTCGCCACCCGCGAGCTGGCCGCCGAACTCACCGATCCCGCCCTCGCCGGTGCCGGCGCCCATCGCGCGCTGGTGCAATCGCTCGCCTTCAGCCCCGACGGCACCCGCCTGGCCAGCGGCAGCTTTCGCGAGGTGAAAGTCTGGCGCCTCGACCGCGCCGCCCCGGCGGCCGGCAAAGCCATCGCTCCGGCCGATCCGAAGCTCGTCCAGCCGCTGGCCGCCGCGGCCAAGGTCACACCCGCCGGCCATGCGGCGCTGTCGCCCGACGGCAAGCAGCTCGCCAGCGGTTGCAGCGACGGCGTTGTGCGTGTCTGGGACCGCGCCACGGGCAAGATCGTGCTGGAACTGCGCGGCAGTCTGGAAGCGCAGCAACGCGCCGCCGAACTCGACTGGGCCGCCGGCCGGCAGGGTTTGGAGGAGGCCTTTCAGAAAGCCGAGATCACCCGCATTGAGGCCCAGGACAAGGCGATCGCCGAACTGCTCAAGAAGGCGAAGGAAGCCATCACCGCCATGACCCGCGCGGTGCCGGAAAAGCAGAAGGCCGTGCCGCCCGCCGTGGCCGCGCTGGAAGCCGCGACGAAGGCGCTGGCCGAAGCCGAGGCCAAACTCGCCGCCGAACCGCCCGCCGTGCGCGCCGATCCGGCGCGACTGAAGGCCCTCAAGGACCTGGAGGACAAGCGCCTCACCGCCGAGACCAACGCCAACTCCGCCCGCGCCGCGGTTGCTGCCGCCGAAAGCAACAAGCGCGACGCCGAGGAGGAGGTGCAACGCATCACCGCGACCCAGGCCGACAACGCCAAGCGCCTCACCGCCGCGCGCGCCGCCGCCGAGGCCGCGAAAAAGGCACAGACCGACGCCACCACTGCGCTCGCCGCCCTCGCC
>JAEYYS010000089.1 GCA_023428335.1 Verrucomicrobiota bacterium
GGGCAGCAGGCCGCGGGTGAGGGCGAGCAGGGCGTCGAGCTTCGGGGGCGAGGGCAGCAAGCCGCGGTGGCGGGCATCGCGCTGGGCGCCGAACAGGCTGGTGGCCGCCTCGGGGCGGCCGAGGAAGACCACGGGCGGCGAGGTCAGGCTGCCGGCGTGGGCGCGGGGAAAGGCCCGGGCGAGCAGGCGATCGAGCAGCAGGCCGGAGAAGTCCGGCAGGTCGAGGGCGAACAGAAAGAGTTGGTAGGGCTGCTGCAGGGCGAGTTCGAAGGCGCGTTCGGCGCTTGGCGCCTCATCGACCCGGCAGTGGTGGAAGGATTCCAGGGCCTCGCGGATGACCCGCCGGTAGGGCAGGCTGGGTTCCGCCAGCAGGACGCACGGCGGCGGGGGCGGCGGGGAGATTTCCATGGCGAGGGACGGCATTATTCTCACAGAGATGTTTGCAAATCCAATCCCAAGGCATAAAACATGCTCGTTGCGAGGTTCGTCGCGCGGCCGACAGCGGCCGGCAGCGGACCGCGCCACCAGCAACGACATGACCGAACTCATTTCCAAAGGCGGCCCCCTGGTCTGGCTGTTGATGGCCTGCATGGGCCTGTCGCTCGCCATTTTCCTGGAGCGCCTGGCCTACTTCCATCGCGCCGGCATGAACATCGGCGAGTTCCTTTCCGGTCTGGCGGCGCTGATCCGCAAGCGCAACTTCGCCGAGGCGCTGCAGGAGGCCCTGGCCACCCGCGTGCCGGCCGGGCGCGTCATTCACGCCGCCCTGCTGCGTCATCACGCGCCGCGTGAGCAACTCAAGGAGATCGTCCAGGAAGCCGGCCAGCTCGAAGTGCCCCGACTGGAACGCTACCTCGGCATCCTCAATGCCATTGCCCACGTCGCCCCGCTCATCGGCCTGCTTGGCACGGTCGTCGGCCTGCTCAACAGCTTCACCAACCTCTCCGCCGCCCAGGGCAGCGCCACACCCGCCGAAGTGGCCGCCGGGGTTTACCAAAGCCTGATCACCGCGGCGCTCGGCCTCGTCGTTGCCATCCCCGCCTACCTCTGCTACGCCTTCCTGAGCGCCCGCGCCCGCGCCATCATGCACGATTTGGAGCGCGCCGGGGTCGAGGTCGTCAACCTGATCGAGGATGCGCGCGATGGCGACAACATCGTTGAGTTCCGCCACGCGGGTGCCGCCGAGGCGCCTGTCGCCCGTGCCCGCGGTCACAAGTGAGGCGCCATGAAGCTGGAAAGCCATCTGCCGAGGCAGAGCCCCTGGCTCTACATTGCGCCGCTGCTCAATGTCATCCTGCTGCTGGTGGTCTGCTTCCTGTTCAGCAGCGGCTTCATCGCCCAGTCGGGCATCACGGTCGAAAAACCGCGTTCGTCGAGCCGGCTGAGCGGTTTTGACCGCGCCCACACGCTGACCCTGACCGCCGGTGAGGAGGCCTGGATCTACCTGGACGGCCAGCGTCTGCAGGCGAGTGAGCTGCGTGCCCGACTGCTGGAACGCCTCGACGGCGATCGCCGGGTCATCATCCATGCCGACCGCAATGCCTCCCAGGGGCGGGTCGTTGAAGTGGTCAACATCGCCCAGGAGCTGGGCTATGAAGTGGCGCTTTCGACCACCCCGCAGGCCAACCGCCCGAGATCATGAAGGCGCATGCCAATGACCCGGGCCGGCGTCTGCTCTTCGACTGGCAGGGCGATGACCGCAGCGGCTTGCGCATGGCCGTCGCCCTGCTGCTAACCGTGGGCGGGTTGTTTGGCCTCTTCGTGGTGTTCCGGGTGGTTGCTCCAGCCCCGGCCGGTCGCGACGTGCGGCCGCAGCACGTGCTGGTGCTCAATCCGGAGGTGCCGGCCGAGCGCGCCCTCATTCATCGGGCCATGGATCGCAGTTTCCCCATCCTGCCAGCCGAACCCGCCGGCCCGCCGGTGGCCATTCGCCGGCCGCGCCTGACGCCGGGTTATGCCGGCCAGGAACTGCGTCTCAAGCCTCTGCCCGCCGATCTCTCCGATGGCCTGCCCTCCCGCCCGGTGGCCGCCGGGCTGCGCCTGCTGCCGCCACCGGTCGCCCCGGCGGCTCCGGTGGCCGCTCCGGCACCGGCCCGGCAGCGTTTGGTGCCGGTCTTTGACGAGGCCTTGGCGGCGCGGGCGCCGGCCGTGGCCGATTTGGGTGACGTGCCGCTGGCGGAGACCGCGCGCCTGCAGTTTCATCTGGCGGTCGATGCCCGCGGCCGGGTCAGTCATGCCTTGCCACTGGCATTGACAGAGGAGGCGGCCTTTAGCGCCCGGCTTGCCGAAGCCCTGCGTGGCCTGCGCTTTCGCGAGGCGCCCCCGGGCACGGTGACGACCGGTCTGGTGCACCTGCAATGGAGGGAGGATCCCGCGCCGTGATCAGCATCGGCCTCGGTCAACTCATCACGCTGGTCATGCTCATCGGTGTGAGTCTCGTTTGTGTGCTGTGGTTCCACAGCTTCTGGCGCGAGCAGCGGCGTGAGGCGCGCCGGCGTCGCATCGCCATTCAGTGCCGCATCTGCGGCTGCAACTACGCCATCCCGCCGCGCGCCGAGCGCGTCACGCGCTGCCCGGCCTGCGGCAGCCTCAACGAGCGCGGCGGTCTGCCGCAAATCTGAACAGGCCGTCGTCCGCGAGGCGTGCCACCGGGGCAAAGCTGACCCGGTGTTCCGGGCAGGGGCCGAGTCGTGCAAGGGCGGCCAGGTGCGCCGGCGTCGGGTAGCCCTTGTGGATTTCGAAGCCGTAACCGGGATGGCGGACCGCCAGCTCGAGCATCAGGCGGTCGCGCGTGACCTTGGCGATGATGCTGGCGGCGGCGATTGAGAAGCTGAGGCTGTCGCCCTTCACCAGCGCCCGCTGCGGCACCGGAAAATCGCGCACCGGCCGACCGTCGATCAGCGCGGCATCGGGACGCGGCGTCAGGGCCAGGGCGCAGCGGCGCATGCCCAGCCAGGTGGCCTGCAGGATGTTGACACGGTCGATCTCGGCGGCTGCCACGGTTTCGCAGTGCCAGCGGATGCGGGGATCGGCGGTGAGTTCGGCGAAGAGTTCCTCGCGGCGCTTTTCGGTCAGCTTCTTGGAATCGTTGAGCAGCGTGTGGGTGAAATCATCCGGCAGCACCACCGCGGCCACGCAGACCGGGCCGGCGAGCGGTCCGCGGCCGGCTTCGTCGATGCCGGCGACGATGCGGTGGCCGGCGGCGCGGAGTTGGTTTTCGTGGTCGAGCGAGGGCATGGCCGGCGATTGAAAATCCCTTGCCCCGGCATGTAAAGCGTGTTCTCTCCTGCTTCAGTTTCAACCCCTCCCCCCACCCACTGCCCCCATGAGCGAGCGTCGCGTCGTCATCACCGGAATCGGAGTCGTTTCCCCCCTGGGAAACAACAAGGACGATTTCTGGAAAAACCTCGTCGCCGGGAAGAGCGGCATTCGCCGCATCCAGAGCATGGACACGACGAACTACGACTGCAAGATCGCCGGCGAGGTGGTGGACTTTGACCCGACACCCTTCTTCAACAACCACAAGGAGGCGCGTCGTGCCGACCGCTTTTTCCAGCTGGCCATGGCCGCCTCGAAAATGGCGGTCAAGGACAGCGGCCTGAATCCGGACAGCCTGGATCCGCATCGCATCGGCGTCATGGTCGGCAGCGGCATCGGTGGTCTGAGCACGATCGAGGCCCAGTATGAGATCCTGCTCAACAAGGGGCCGGGTCGCGTCTCGCCCTTCCTCATCCCGATGATGATCACCAACATCGCCACGGGCATGATCGCCACCGAGTTCGGCTTCATGGGCCCGAACATGTGCATCACCACCGCCTGCGCGACCTCCAACAACAACATCGGCGAGGCCTGGCGCATCATCAAATTTGGCGATGCCGACGCCATTGTCTGCGGCGGTTCCGAGGCGAGCATCCGGCCCTGCGGCCTGTCCGGCTTTGCCAACATGAAGGCGCTGTCGCTGCGCAATGACGAGCCCGAGCGCGCCTCGCGCCCCTGGGACAAGGACCGCGACGGCTTTGTCATGGGCGAGGGCTCGGGCGTGGTCGTCATTGAGGAACTCGAGCACGCCAAGAAGCGTGGAGCGACGATTTACTGCGAGCTTGCCGGCTACGGCGTGACCGCCGATGCCTACCATCTGACCGCGCCGCATCCGGAAGGCCTTGGCGCCTCGAAGTGCATGGAGATGGCCCTGCGCCACGCCCGCCTGAACGCCGAGGAGGTGCAGTATGTCAACGCCCACGCCACCTCGACACCGGTCGGCGACCTTTGCGAGCTGCGCGCCATCAAGCGCACCTTTGGCGACTTTGCCCGCAAGGGCCTGCTGGTCTCCGGCACCAAGTCGATGACCGGTCACCTGCTCGGAGCCGCCGGCGGCATCGAGCTGGCCGCCAGCGTGCTCGCCCTGCGCGATCAGGTGGTGCCGCCGACGATCAACGTCGAGAACCCGGATCCCGAGGTCGATGTCGACATCGTTCCCAACGAGGCACGCCCGGCCAAGCTCAGCGCCGCGCTCAGCAACAGCTTCGGCTTCGGCGGCCACAACTCGGCCCTGCTGGTGAAGAAGTTCGAGGGCTGAGGCTGCGCGCATCGCCATGAAGGACGCCTCCCAGGACATCGGCCTGCTCGGGCAGGGCATCATCGGCAGCCGCGTGGCGGAGCATCTGCGCAAGGCCGGACATCGTGTGCATGTCTGGAGCCGCACCGGCAAGGCC
>JAEYYS010000384.1 GCA_023428335.1 Verrucomicrobiota bacterium
TGGCGGGGCCGATCCCACCGGAGCCGGCACCAGTGCCGGGCGAAGCGCCGTCAGGCGCGGTCGCCTGTTCCGGCGACGGTCCGCCCAGGCGGAAGGCGAGCCAGAAAATCGCAACGACGGCCGCGACCAGCAGGGCGGCAACTCCGGGAAAACGGCGGGTGGAGGACGGCATCGCGGCACCGATAACGCAGAAGGCCGAGGTTGCATTTGATTTCCTTTCCCCGTATCGCGCGCTAATCCGCGCCATGTCGCTCCAGCGCAAAGTCGTCCGGGGATCCACCCTCAACCTGCTAGACCACCTCGTCCGCATCGCCTCGATGCTGGTGGTGACGCCCTTGATGGTGACCCAGCTCGGCCTGGAAGGCTACGGCATCTGGCTCGTGCTGACGGCGGCCATCTCCTTTCTCAACCTGCTCGATGGCGGCATCACCCTCTCCGGCACGCGCTTCCTGGCGAAGGCGCTCGGGGGTGGCGACACCAGCGGCGCGGATCGCGTCACCGGCACGCTGCGCTGGCTCTACCACCGCGTCGGTCTGGTCTGCCTGGCAGGCACCGCCCTGCTGGTGCTGGCCGTGCCCTGGCTGGTCCGCGATCCGGCCTGGCGCGACACTGGCCGCATGGTGCTCGTCGCCCTCGGCGGCGGCACGGCCCTGCGCTTCTTCCTGCGCATCCACCTGGTCGTGCTCAAAAGCCACCTGCGTTACGACCTGATCGTCGCCGCCTCGCTGGTCAAGCTGCTGGTGCAGACCGCCCTCATTCTCTTCCTGCTGTCGCGCGGCCACGGCCTGGTCGTGCTGGCGCTTGCCCAGATCGGTTCCGACCTGCTCGACCAATGCCTCGTCGTGCTGTTCTCCCGCCGCACCCAGGCCGCGTCAGCGGCCCGTCCCTGCCCGGAGTTGCTGCCGGAAATCCTGCGCTTCTCCGGTCTTGCCCTGCTCAACAGCGCCGGCCAGCACCTGCGCAGCCGCATCGATCCCTTTGTGCTTTCCACCTTCGTCGGGGTGGCCAGCGTGCCCGTTTACAACATGGGCCTGCGCCTGGTGACGCTTTTCTCCGATCTGGTCAACGCCCTCATTGGCGGCACCTTCTTCACCGGCTTCAGCCAGGTGGAAGGCCGATCCGGCCTCGACGGCGTGCGCGAAAAGTTCCTGCTCAGCCTGCGGGTCAGCGCACCGCTCGCCCTGTTCGGAGCCGCCGGCCTCGGTCTGCTCGGCCCGGCCTTTCTGCTGCGCTGGCTCGGGCCCGATTTCGCCGAATCCGGGCGCGTGCTGCGCTGGCTGCTGCTGCCCTACACCCTCTGGCTGATTCAATTCCCCACCGCCGTCGTGATCTTCAGCCTGAACCGCCATGGCTTGATCACCCGCCTCACCTTCGCCTCGGGTCTGTTCAATGTCGCGCTCAGCGCCGTGCTCGCCTCGCAGATCGGCTTCTATGGCGTGATCTGGGCGACCGTGATCGACATGGGATTGTACTACGGCCTGGCCCTGCCCTGGATCGCCTGCCGGGTTCTGCAACTGCCGCTGCGCAGCTATTTCGTCCGTCTGCTTCGCCCCGCCCTGTTGCTGGGTGCCTGGCTGGCTCCCGCCCTCCTGCTGCTCGCCCCCCGGATCCAACCGGAATACCCCTCGCTGTTCATGGCCGGCAGCCTGCTCACCCTCTGGTTCGGCGTCGGTGCCCTGCTGCTGCTCACCGCGGCGGAGCGGCGCAAACTGCTGGCTAGGCTGCGCCGACAGCCCCCGCCTGAAGCCGGAAGCTGATTCGGCGATGGGGCGCCGTCCATGCGCGGACGGCGCTGTTCCCTTGCAGAATCCGTCATGCCGGGCTTTGTTGAATTTCACCGCCCTCCCACTTGGCTGCCTCTCCCGTCCACGTCCTGCTCAGCACCGAGCTGTTTTATCCCGACCTGCCGGGTGGACTCATGCGCTTCTTCCGCTATGGCCCGGGGCTGGTGGAACGCGGGGTGCAACCCGAGGTCGTCACCCTGCGCCACCGGCCGGATCTGCCCGAGCAGGAGGAAATCAACGGCATCCGCATCCACCGCCTGCAGGCGCCCGATGCGCGACCGGGGGATCAGCAGCGGCCCTGGCTGCTCCGCCAAGCCCTTGCCCGCGCTATGACCCTGCGCCGCAGCGGCGGCCGCGCCGTCCTGCAGCCCGGCATGCTCTCGCATGCGATGGCCCCAACCCTGCTGCGCGCCCGGCTCGCCGGCATCCCCAGCGTGCACAACCTGACCCTGGCGCCCGAGAGCCCGCTCAAGACGGGTGGCCTGGCGCGCTGGCGTCAGCAACTGCGCATGGCGGTCATGTGCGCACCGGTCTCACGCTTCGTGTTTTTGAGCCGCCAACTGTCCCGGCATTATCAGGCGCGCTGGCCGCTGCGACCGGGTCAAATCGAAGTCATTCCCAATGGCGTTGATCTCGAACGCTTTCGCCCCGCCGCAGACCCGGCGGAACGGCTTGAACTGCGCGCCCGTCACGGCTTCGGCGCCCGGGAAAAGATCGTCCTCTTCGTCGGCGGCCTCATGCAGCGCAAGGGCATCGACATCCTGCTGGAAGCCTGGAACGCCGTCAGCGCGCGCCATCCCGACGCCGTGCTCGCCATCGCCGGCAGCCAGGCCGGGCGCATCTCCCACGAGCGCCCCGGCTTCAAGCAGGAACTCGAAGACTATGTGCAGCGGATCGATGGGCTGCGCGCGCAGTTGACCCATCCGGCAAGCGTGCGCTTCCTCGGCGAAGTCAGCGACCCCGCCCCACTCTACCGCCTCGCCGACCTCTTTGCCTTTCCCTCGCGTCGCGAGGGCCTGCCGAATGCGGTGCTGGAAGCCATGGCCAGCGGTCTGCCCTGCCTGATCGCAGACTTCGACGGCAGGCCGCTCGATGGCGAGGAACTCGGCTGCCATGGCGAGCATTTCACAGCCCTCGGCCACAGCCCTGAGGAATGGCGGACCGCCCTTGCCGGGGGCCTTGACGATGCCGCCCATGAAAAAAATCTGGCACTGGGCCTCGCCGCACGCCATTGGCTCAGCCGGCATCACGATGTCAGGGATGTCCTCGAACGCTGGACCGACCTCTATCATCATCCATGAACGCAAGCCACGACTCCCGAATGATCAGCCCCATCACCCACTCGACCAACGTCGAAACATGGGATGAGTTCCCGCCACAGGCCATCATCGACGCCTACCAAAAACAGCTCGGACTGGATGTCCGCAGACTGATGCCGGCCGAGGGCCCGGTACGGGTTGGCCGCTGCAGGGATTCGGGCTTTCGCTTTTTCTGGCCGCCAACTTCAGTCGGGGATGAAACCTTTTATCAGGATCTCGCCGCCGTCTTTCCGCACTCCAACAGTGTTCGCTGGGAACACAAATCCGCACTGCGGCACCTGCGCCCCGGCATGAAGGTGCTGGAAGTCGGCTGCGGCCCCGGCGTCTTCCTCGGCGAACTGAAGGCCCTGGGTGCGGAGGGAACCGGCCTGGAATTGAACTCCAAGATCGCCGGCATCGCACGCGCCAAGGGCCTGCACGTCGAACATCAGTTGCTGGACGAGCACAGTACCGCGCACGCTGGCGCCTATGATGCCGTGTGTTTTTTCCAGGTGCTCGAGCATGTGGCGGACGTGAAGCCCTTCCTCGAGGCCGCCCTGCAGGCACTCCGACCCGGCGGTCTGCTCATCATCGGCGTGCCCAACAACAACCCGTGGCTGTATCACCACGACCGCATGCACACCCTGAACCTGCCGCCGCATCACATGGGTCTCTGGGACAGCGCGGCACTGCAGGCCCTGCCCGCCCAGTTCGGCATGGACACCGTCGCCATCAGCGTCGAGCCCATGCTGTTCGCACGCCAGCAGATCAAGGTGCTTCTCGAGCATCACGGACTGCAGGCACTCGCCAGCCTCGTTGCCCGCCTGCCGGCACTGGTGGACCGACTGCTGGCACGGTCGATCGGACGCTTTTTTGCCGGCCGAAACCTGGTGGCCATCTATCGGAAGCGCTGATCCCAGTCTCCCATGTGCGGCATCTGCGGCGAATTCTTTCTTGATCCCGAACGGCGGGCCGATGCGGCGCGGGTGCGCGCGATGGAACAGGCCATCGCCCACCGCGGCCCGAACGACGACGGCCGCTTCGTCAATGGCCCCTGCGGTCTCGGCTTTCGCCGGCTGAGCATCATCGACCTTGAGGGCGGCCACCAACCCATTGCCAACGAGGACGAATCCGTCTGGGTCACCCTCAACGGCGAGATTTACAACCATCCCGAGCTGCGCCGTGAGCTTGAGGCGCGCGGCCACCGCTTCCGCACCCGCTCCGACACCGAGGTCATCGCCCACCTCTACGAGGAGCATGGCACCGGCTTCGTCGATCACCTGCGCGGCATGTTTGGCATCGCCCTGTACGATGTCCGCCGGCGCAAGCTGGTCCTCGCCCGCGACCGCCTCGGCATCAAGCCCATCTATTGGACGGAGAAGAACGGCTGCCTGGTCTATGGCTCCGAAATCAAGGCCCTGCTGGCCCATCCGGAGGTGAGTGCCACCCCCAACGAGGCAGGTCTGTTCCAATTCCTCCTGCTGCGTCACTCCCTGCAGCCGGACACCCTCTTTGCCGGCATTCACAAACTGCCGGCGGCGACCGTGCTCGAAGCCGATGCCGGCGGCATCCGCCTGCGCGAGTACTGGCGCCTGCGCCATCCCCCCGCCCTGATCCACGACGCGACGCAGGCCGCGGCCAGCTACGAACAGGCACTCGGCGATGCCGTGGACTCGCATCTGCTCGCCGATGTGCCCCTGGGGCTCTTCCTCAGCGGCGGCCTCGATTCCAGCGTGCTCGCGGCGCTGGTGCAGCAGCGCGTCGACCGGCCGCTGGTCTGCTTCACCGCCGGCTTCGAGGGCGCGGGCGATGAAAGTGCGCATGCCGCGCGCGTCGCCGCGCATGTCGGGGCCGAGCACCGGCGCATTGCCATCCCTGCTCCGCCGCCCGAGGTGCTGGAGGAACTCGTCTGGCACCTCGACGAACCCCTGGGCGATCCCGCCTGCCTGCCAACCTGGCTGCTCTCGCGCGAAGCCGCCCGCGAAGTGCGCGTCGTGCTCACCGGCGAGGGCTCGGACGAAACGAACGCCGGTTACGCCAAGTTCCTGCGCTATGCCCTCTTCCAGCGCCGGCCGGCGACCCTGGGCCTGGCGCGACTGCTCTGGCCGCTGCTGCGCCGGCTGCCCGCGGCGCGGGCGCGCTTCGAACATTATTCGCCGCTCTGGCAGGCCGACGGCGAACTCGGACGCCTGCTCGCCAACGACCAGGTCGATCCCGGCACGCCCGACTCGCCGCTATCACGTCTCGCCCCCAGCCTGTCCCACCATCGTCCCGCCGTGCTCACCCGCCTGCAGGCGGAACTCGACACCTGCGACAGCCATGACCCGGTGCAGCGCCTGCTGCACTTCAGTCGCGCCGTCTTCATGCGCGAGGACCTGCTCATGAAGGTGGACCGCATGACCCTGGCCCATGGTCTGGAGGCGCGCGTGCCCTACCTCGACCACCGTCTCGCCGAAGTCTGCGCCGGCTTCGCGCCGGAACTGCTGCTCGCCGGCGGCCGCACCAAGGCCGTGCTGCGCGGCCTGGCCAGCCGCCTGCTGCCGCCGGACATTGTCCAGCGCCGCCAGCACGGCTTCCTGGTGCCACTCGCCGGCTGGTTCCAAGGCAACTTCGCCGCCTACGCGCGCGGCCTGCTGACCCCCGCCAACGTGCGCCGGCGCGGCCTGCTCGATCCGGAGGCCGTCGCCGCGCAACTCGCCCGCTACGAACGCAGCGGCGAAGGCGCGCGCATGATCTGGAACTTCATCTTGCTGGAGCTCTGGTTCCGGCGCTTTATGGACTGACTCTCGCCGCTCCCGAACATGCCTCCCGAACTGCTCGACTACCTGGCCTGCCCCAAGTGCGGGGGCGATCTGCGCATCGGCCACGGCGCCACCGCCGACGGCGGCGTTGACGAAGGTGAACTCGCCTGCCTGGGTTGCCAGGCCCGCTACGCGGTGCGCCGCGGCATCCCGCGCCTGCTCGAACCCCTCAGCGGCTCGCCGACACGCACCGGCAGCGATCGTATCGACCTCACCGTCTCGCAGTACTCCGCCTACCAGGGCGAAGTCTACGCGCCCCTGGCCGAGTCGCTCGCCAATGAAGCCATCCTTAACGCCCGTACCGGCCTTGCGGCGGCGGATTACGTCGGCCGCGTCTGCCTTGATGCCGGCTGCGGCATCGGTCGCTTCAGCCGCGTCATGGCCCGCGCCGGCGCCCGTCTCGTCATCGCGCTGGATGCCGGCGACAGCATTGACGCCGCCAAGGCGAAAACCGACCCGGCCCTGCCGGTCGCCTTCGTTCAGGGCCACATT
Organism: Verrucomicrobiota bacterium; assembly: GCA_023428335.1. Lineage (GTDB taxonomy): Bacteria > Verrucomicrobiota > Verrucomicrobiia > Verrucomicrobiales > Verrucomicrobiaceae > Prosthecobacter. Next base: position 6,376 of record JAEYYS010000384.1, read on the forward strand.
CTGGAACTGCCGCTGAAGAAGCGCTGCATCGACCGCGCCATCAGCATCGGCGTGCTGCATCACACCGCTCATCCGGAAAAAGGCTTCCGCTCCGTCGCTGCCGCCGTCGCTCCCGGCGGCTCGCTGTCGATCTACCTCTACACCCGCGCCTACCTGCCCTGGGACCGGGTCGCCCGCGTGCCCTTCTGGCAGGTCCGCTTCGCCCTCTGGTCCGAGCCCCTGCGCCGCCTCATCGTGCGCCTGCCCAACGGCCCGCGCCTGGCCTTCTGCAAGGCGCTCTATGCCCTGCGCATGGGCGTGATCGAACCGCTCAAAAAAGCCGGCCCACCCGGCCGCCTGCTCGCCCGCACCGTGCAGTTCTTCGCGCTGCCCGACATCTACAAGCCCCTGGAAAACGCCGAGTCAAACGTCGCCCGCAACTTCGACGCCTACTCGACGCCCTACAATTACAACCACGAGCTTGAGGAACTGGTCGACTGGTTTGCCACCGAACCTGGCTTCCAGCAGCTCCTCGTCACTCCCTATCGCCTGTCGATCACCGGCTGGCGAGAGACCGGCACCGCGGACCCGGCGGCCCCCCTGCAAATCACCCTGCACCGCGCCACCTCCATCGCCGAGCTGGAAGCCCGCGGCGTCGAACATCAACCCGCCTGCTGACCATGGCTGTCGGACTCTGGGAAACCGCCCTCGTCATGCACGCCCGCCGGTCGGGCGCGAGCCTGACCGACTTCCTCATGCTCGGCCGCCAGTCGCTGGCGCTGAACCCGGCCATGCTCGAGCATCTGTTCGCCTGCTATGGCACCGACCTGCGCGGCATCGACTGGAACGCCAGGACCTGGGCCGAACCGCTGTTCGAACAACTCGGTGCCGGCCGCGTTGAATCGCTCGACTTTTCCGACTACGAGGGCGCGCGCCTCATCCACGACATGAACCGCCCCTGGCCGGAGGGACAACCGCCGGAACAGTTCGACGTCGTCTTCGACGGCGGCACCCTCGAGCATGTCTTCAACCTGCCGCAGGCCCTGCTCAACGCCATGGATCTTGTGCGGCCCGGCGGCTGCCTGCTCAGCGTCAGCCCCGCCGACGGCTGGCTCGGTCACGGCTTTTACCAGCCCCAGCCCGAACTCTTCTTCCGCTTCCTGACGCCCGAGAACGGCTTCCGCCTCGACGGTCTCTGGCTCGCCGAGTTCGGACCGACGCCGGCCAAGTCACGGCTGTTCCGCCTCAAGGATCCCGCCGTCAGCGGCTGCCGGCCGCTGGTGCCCGGTCGCCGGCCCCTGGTCATGCTGGTGCAGGCGACCAAGCTCGCCGAACGCACCGGCAGCCCCGCCTGGCCGGGTCAGAGCAACTACACCGCCATGTGGAGCGAGGCGGCCGAAAGTGCCAACGCCCCGCGCCGTGGCTCGCTGTGGAAACGCCTGCTCAAGGCCATCCTTCCCGAGCTTGTCGCCCTGCCCGTGAAACGCTGGCGCCAACGCCGCCATCACGCCCGCCTGGCCCGCAACGCCTGGCAGGAAGTGCGAATGCTGGAAGCCGGGATCTAAGCCGAGTCCACTTGACAGCACAGCCCCTCATCCACTGCCAACGATGCCTTCGAACAACACATCGCCGCGTTGGGTGCTGCCGCTCCAACGACACACCAGCCAAGGCGAGCACTTGCGAGAAATCGATGGCCTGCGATTCATCGCCATCATGATGGTGATGTTGATGCACCTGAATATTTTTGTCGTTCTGGATGCATCCCCTCCACTCAGTCCAAATCCAACGGAAACCATACTCTACAAGCTTTTGGATCACGGGGATTTCGGAGTCTTGATCTTCTTTGCCATCAGCGGCTTTATTCTAGGACTTCCTTTCGCAAGGCATCATATCAAAAGCGCCCCACCGGTTCGGCTATCAAAATATTTTCTGCGCCGGTTAACACGCCTTGAGCCGCCATTGATCATCAACCTGGTCATCCTATTCGCGCTCATGACCCTGGTACTTGGACGTTCGTTCAATGAACTGTGGCCCAATCTGCTGGCCACCTGCACCTACCTTCACAGTGCCATTTTCTCCGAAAGGAGCACCATCAACGGAGTGACTTGGTCTCTCGAGGTTGAGGCCCAATTCTACATCTGCATGCCGCTGCTTGCCCAAGTTTACCGCGTGCCGTCCTTCCGCTTAAGGCAATGCATCCTCGCCTCGGTCACATTGCTTTTGATCTTGGTCGACATCCCTTGGCCTAAGGCCAGCCTGCCTCGCCACCTGCCATACTTCTTGATCGGCCTAATGACCGTCGACATTTGGATTACCCGCTGGAATGAAGCACCGCGGCGCTCAAAAAAATGGGATCTTCCGGCACTCACCCTTTGGATCGGACTTTTTTACCTGCTTTACCTGAACCGCGAAGCGCCCATGCCACATCTGTCGCGACCCGCACTGCTTTTCGCCACACTCATAGTCACATTCAAAAGCGAAACCGCATCAGCCATTCTGCGCCACTGGGCCCCAGTGACCATTGGAGGCATGTGCTACACCATTTATTTGTACCACATGCTATTTTTCTCCTCCTCCACCCGCATCACCCACAAGTTCATCACCTTCGATTCATATTACATGAATTATCTAGCACACTTCGTCCTATTGATCCCATTCACTCTCGTGCTGAGCGCCGCTTTGTTTTATTTGTTTGAGAAGCCTTTCATGAGGTTCCGGACCGCAAAATTTCCTGCAACCGCCCATGCAAAACAGTGATGCTTGCACAGCCAGATCAATCCTTGATGCTCCACGCCGCCATCCAACCGGCATGACTCCACAATGAAACGGCCCGGATTCACCCCTTGACGACGACTGCAGGAATAACCTCCCACTTGGAGTGACCCCAACGCTCTTTCTCAAATGCTGCATCGTTGCCATGGATCTCATGCCACTTCTGCCCAGCCTCAACCTTGCACTGGCACAACATGATTCCCATCCCTGACACGCCGCTCAGCCGTGCGGATTACACGCGTCTCGCCGCGGCCATCCAGGCAGCGCCGCCAGCGGAGTGGCGGGCCATGAAGCTCGCCCTGCTCGGCAGCAGCACGACCGAGTTTCTCAACCCCTGCCTGATCGTGGAAGGCGCCCGGCACGGCATCGCCCTGCAGGTTTGGAACGCGCCCTTTGGACAAATCGAATTGCAGGCGCTCGATGCCGGAGCCGAACTTTATCAGACCGGCGCGGACGCCGTCCTCATCCTGCCGGAGCTCGAAGTCATGGCGCCAGATCTGGCCTGGCGCCATCTCGCCTGCGACGAGCTGACCTGCGAGCGTCTGCTGGAAGACCTGATGGAACGACTGCGCAGCGTGCTCGCTGCGATCCGCGCCCGCAGTCCCATGAAAATCCTGCTCGGCAACCTGGCACCGCCAGCCTGGCTGGCTGCGGGAATCGCGGACCCGATGCTCGACCGCCCGCTGACATCCATCGTTCAGGCCGTCAACGAGCGGATTGCCGGACTTTGCCGGGCAACGCCGGACGCCACCGTGTTTGATGTCTGGGGCAGTGCCTGCTCGGTCGGTTGGGCCGGCTGGCGCGACGCACGCATGGCCCTGCTGGCCAAGGCCCCCCTGAGCGGGGCCGCCCTGGCCGCCCTGGCCAAGCTTGCTGCCAGATACCTGCGGGCTTGGACGACACCGCCGAAAAAATGCCTCGTTCTTGATTTCGACAACACCCTCTGGGGCGGGGTGCTCGGCGAATGCGGCATCGACGGATTGCAACTTGGCGCTGATTACCCGGGCAACGCTTTCCTCGATTTCCAGCGCCGGGTCCTGGCCCTGCGCGATCGTGGCATCCTGCTCGCCGCGGCCAGCAAGAACAACGCCGCAGATGTCGAGCAGGCCCTGGCCGAACATCCCGCCGGCCTGCTGAAGCGCGAACACTTCGCCGCCTTCGAGGTTCACTGGGAGGACAAGGCAACCAGCCTGAGACGCATTGCCCAACAACTGAACCTCGGGCTCGACTCTCTCGTGTTCTTCGATGACAACCCCGTCGAACGGGAATGGGTGCGCTCGCAACTGCCCGAAGTGACCGTGATCGAAGCGCCGAAAAGCGCCATGCTGTACGGCCAGGCCCTGGAGGATTCGCTCGCCTTCGACGCCCTCCGCTTCACCGACGAAGACCGCCGCCGCGCCGAACTGTACCGGCAGGAATCCGCCCGCAGCGAACTGCTCGCCGAAGCCGCCTCACTCGATGGCTTCCTGCGCTCCCTGCAGATGGAAGTCGAGGTCGGCCCCTTTGATGACGCCAGCCTGCCGCGCATCGTCCAACTGCTTGCCAAAACCAACCAGTTCAACTTGACAACACGACGGCATGATCGCGCCCGTCTGGCCGAACTGCTCGAGGCTGGCGCCATCGGCGTTTGGGCCCGGGTGCGCGACCGCTTTGGCGACAACGGCCTGGTCGCCGCCGCGGTCGCCGTCGAGGCAAGCCAGGGTGTCTGGATGATCGATACCTTTCTGATGAGCTGCCGCGTCATTGGCCGAAGCGTTGAAACCGCCCTGCTGGCCGTGCTTGAACGACGGGTGCACGAGCGTGGCGGCCGCGAGTTGATTGGCCAGTATCTTCCGACCTCGAAGAACCAGCCAGCCGCCGACTTTTACGCGCGCCACGGCTACCAGCTGGGCGCGACCGAGGGTCACTGGCATCTGCGCCTTGACGAATTGCGCCCCCTGCCCGAGACCTTTGCCCTCACCGGCACGATTTTTGTTCCATGAATTCCCAAGAACGCACTGACAAACTGCGGCAAACCCTCTCTGCCGTGTTGGGCGTTGCCGAAACGGATCTCAGCGACGACTCCAGCCCGGATTCCCTGCCGTCCTGGGATTCCGTCACCCACTTGAACCTCGTCGTTTCCCTGGAGGAGGCCTTTGGTGTCGCCTTCTCGCCGGAGGAAACCATGGAACTGACCTCGCTGCGGCTCATCCGCCTCATGCTCGACGAAAAGTTGGGGCAGGCCTGACCCACTCTCACTTCGATCTCCTGCCGACCATGCACGAACCCAACTTCCGGCCGGGAATGAAGTTCCATGAGGACGTGCAGCTGACCCCCGAATGGGTCGAAGCCTTTGCCGCTTTCTCCGGCGACCGCAATCCGCTGCATCTGGATTCAGAAGCGGCCCTTGCCTACGGCTATGCGCATCCGGTGGCCCACGGCGCCATTCAGTCGGCGGTCGTGTCCAAAT
>JAEYYS010000399.1 GCA_023428335.1 Verrucomicrobiota bacterium
TTGTGTATCAGAGACAGTTACTGGACGGGGGCGGGAACCTTGAAGCTGCGCACGAGGGATTTCACACGCGGCACGTTGTCCTTGTCGCGCTCCAGCAGCACCACGCGTTCGTGGTAGGCGCTCGACCCGGGTTTGGCGAGCGAGTAGATCCAGCGGCTGTCGCTGTCGTGGCGTTCGAAGGGCTGCATGCGCATCACCTCGTAGACGGTGCGACCGTCCATACCGGGGCGCAGGCGGGCAAAGTTCGTTTCGCTGTAATTCTGAGTGTAGCGGGTGCCGGACTGCAGGAAGTAGCGGGTGGCGTTCCAGGCGTCGGCCGGCTTGTAGCCATGGCTGAGCGAGTAGTAGCCGAACAGCAGGCCCGGCACGGCGATCAGCAGAAGGGGGAGCAGCAGGTACCAGTTCTTTTTCAGCATGGCGGGTGAGTGAAGCCGATGCTGCGCCACGGCGCCGGAACTGGCAAGGCGAAAAAGCCGTCGCCCTCAGGCGGCGTCGGGCACGACTTCGATGAGCACCGGGCCGTCGGGCAGACGGTCGAGCTGTTCGGGCCGGGTGACGCGCAGGTGGGCCATGCCCCAGAGTTCCGCCCAGGGGCCAAAGCGGACGCTGTGGCGGTTTTCGATGATGTGGCGGGCCTCGCGCGACAGCGAGCGCAGCGAGGCGACCTGGGCAAAGATCTTGCCGCCGCCGTTGTTGATGACGAAGAGGCGGCGGTTGCCCTTGGGCAGTTGCGGCAGGACCCAGGGCGCGGCGAGGTCGTACAGCGCCGACAGGTCGCCGATGATGAGCCAGGACTCGCGTTCAATGGCGCTGGCGCCGAGCCAGGTCGAGACCAGGCCGTCGATGCCGTTGGCACCGCGGTTGGCGAGGAAGCGCAGGCTGCCGGCGACGGCCGGCACCACGCGGTTGAACTCGCGGATCGGCAGGCTGTTGCCGAGGAAGACCTGGGCGCCGGAGGGCAGGCGTTCGGCGAGTGACTGCATCCAGGCGGGCTCGGAGTGCGGAGGCGGGGGCGTCGTGGCCGGCGGTCGGCTGACACGGGCGGCGGGCAGGCGCTGGCCGGTCAGGGCGTCGAGGGCGGTCCAGGGCAGGGTGAGCACGTTTTCGGTGCGCGCCAGGCCGGGAAAGGGCAGGCGCGAGACATTGCTGACGTGAATCTCGGGTCGGTCCTCGAGGTCGCGCCACCAGCGACTGGCCGGCACGCCGCCCAGGCGCAGCACGTGCCCGGCCTCAAGGCCGGAGAGGGCGGCGTCATCAGCCGGGTGCAGCAGCGCCGACAGGTCGGGCCGGCCGGGCCAGGCACCCCAGAGATTGGCGGTGGCTTCGGCAAACACCGGCAGTTGCAGCGCGGCCAGCACTGGCGCGGCGTCTTCGGCCTCCTGCGGACTGAGGCCGGCGGCGAGCACGGCGGTCGGCCGGGACGGCAGGGTGAAGGCGGGAGGTTTCGGCGGTTTCGGCGCTTTGGGGCCGGGATGGGCGAGGAAATCGATGCCGGGCTGGCGGGTGTCGAGCGGCTCCTCAAGGCAGAGGTTGATGTGCAGCGGCCGGCCATTGATGCGGGTCGGCCAGGACAGGCTGACGCCGGCCTCGACATCGAGGCAGGGCGAGGTGTACGGCCCGAACAGATCCTTCTGCTCGATCGCCTGGGGCGCGCCGCTGCCGCGGAAACGGCGTGGTCGGTCGGCTGTGACCAGCACCAGTGGCAGGCCCTGGTAGTGCGCCTCGATGACGGCCGGCAGCAGTTCGGCGGCGGCCGTGCCGGAGGTGGTCAGCACCGCCACCGGGGCGCGGTTGGCGAGGATGCGGCCGAGCGCGAAGAAGGCCGCGCTGCGCTCTTCAAAGAAGTTCCAAAGCTTGATGCCCTCGCTCTCCATCAGGGCGGCGATGACCGGGGCATTGCGTGCGCCGGCCGCCACACAGATTTCCGCGACACCCATGCGCGCCAGCGCGGTGAGCAGGGAGCGGATGACGAGGGTGTTCATGGGCAGGACCGTGTCCACCGGACCCGCCCCGGGTTCAACCGCAATCGCGCCGCATTTCATCCAGCGTCGTCACTCGCCGCGCCAGCGGTAGTGGCCGGTGAGCGGGAATTCGAACAGCCGGTTCTCCAGCTTGGGGCCTTGGCCGATGTTGTGGACGATCCACGGCACCGGGCCGCCGTCCGGCGCCGGCACGACGATGGCGATGTGGGGCAGTCGGCCGGCAACGGTGCAGGTGATCAGATCGCCGGGCTGGTAGCGGGCAGGTTGGTCGCTGACCGGCAGGGCGGCGCCGCGGCGACGAAAGAACGTCTGCAGGTTGGGCACGCGCCGGTGGTCGATGTTCGTGTCGGGTTGCTTCAGGCCCCACTGTTTCGGGTAGGCGGAGAAGTTTCGGCGCATGTCCTCATGCACGAGCTGCTGCAGGTCGAAGCCGAGCACGCGCAGGCCGCGAATGATCACATCGGTGCAAACCCCGGTGTCGGCGGGCACGTCGCCGCCGGGGTAGGCGATGCGCACGTAAGCGCCATCGTAGCGCACCTGCAGCCGGGTCTGGTCGAGGGCGGCGTGGCAGAGGCGGGTGGCAAAGCCGTCATCCGCCGGTAGCTGGGCGCGCGCGGCGGCGGTCAGGGCTTCCGGAGCGGCGCGGCAGGCACCGGTCAGCAGGAATAGGCAGAGAAGAGCGGCGCGCATGGCAGATTCCGACAACGCCCCTGCTGCCGATGTTCACGCGTCGGCGCGCCGGTTCAAACCCCAAGCAGGCGCAGCACGGATTCGCGCTTCAGGCGCAGCTCGCGCCATTCGTGGTCGAAGGCGCTGCCGCTGACGATGCCGCAGCCGGAGGGCAGCTGGGCCTCGCGACCATTCCAGCCGAGGCCGCGGATGGCGACGACGATGTGACAGGTGCCGTCGGAGCCCGGTTCGATGAAGCCGAAGGGAGCGCCGAAAAAGCCCGGCACCTGCAGTTGCTGGCGGTACTCGCGCAGGCGCGCCAGCCAGGTGTCATCGCGTGGCAGGCAGCCGACGGCGGGGGTGGGGTGCAGGTGGCGAATCAGGTCGTCCGCGGGCAGGGGTTGTGGCAGCTCGACCGTGAGCCGGGTTTGGAAGTGCACCAGACCGGAGGCCTCGCAGGTGCCGCGAGGTTCGCGCGTGGTCGCCCCGAGGGCGTTGAGGCGTTCCTCGAGGTAGCGGACGACAATCTCGTGCTCCTCGATCTCCTTGACGTCGCTGAGGAAGTCGGCCTGGTGGCCTGGCTTGGCGGTGCCGGCGAGGGCCATCGTTTCGACCTGCCGTCCCTGATGGCGCAGCAGCAGTTCCGGCGTCGCGCCGAGGAAGCCGTGGGTCTCCGTCACATAGGCGTAGCCCCAGGTGTTGGGGGGCGCGGCGAGGACCTTGTCGAGCAGGCGCACCGGGTGGCCGGTGACGATTTCGCCGCGCTCAGTGAGCACCGGCACCATCTTTTCCAGTCGACGGCCCAGCACCTCGCGGCGGATGCGCCGGAAGGCCATCTTGAACCACTCGGTCACCGGCTTGGCCCAGTTGATGTGCGGCGGCTGCGCACCATTCCAGCCGGCGGCGGCCGCCAAGCCCTCGGCAGTCACCTCGATCAGTCGCGCCGGTCGCTTCCAGGGCAGGGGATCGCTGAGGTCGAAATCGTTGACGTAAAAACAGCCGCCGCCCGGCGACGGAGCCGCCAGCGCCTCAAACGGTCCGGCGCCCAGCCAGGCCCGTCCGTCGGGCAGTCGGAAAAGTGCAAGTTCGGTCATTGTTGTCTTCATAGTGAAACGGATGGCCCCCGGCGCAAGGGGCGAGGAATTGCATTTCCGTTTTTGCATTTTCCGTCTAGCGTCGCGCCATGCGCCTGATTCATTTTGCCCAAGCCCTCACCCTCATCCTGCTCGGCATCACCGGCTACCTGGCCTGGGAGGGCCAGCAGGCCGCGCGCGGCGCCAAACGCGAGCTTGAGCATCTGAAGAAGGCCCAGGCCGCCGAGGAAGCTGCCAAACCGGTCGGCATCGCCGCCCTGCCGTCGGTCCCCGCGACTCCGCCCGCCACGATCACGCCGCCGGCGCCCGGCACCGTCGCCACGGCCCCCGCCACCGAGGAAACACCGGGCCTGATGGCCGGCGGTCTGCCGGGTGGCGGCCTGACCGTGCCGAAGACCGTGGTCGCCGCCGAGGCCCAGGGCATCAACACCAACACCCTCACCGCCCTGCAGCAGCGCGTGCTCGCCGCCAAGCCGGTCGCCAAGCTCAAGGCGGTCGTCCGCGAGCAGGGCTTCATTGTCGTCGATGCCGGCTCCAAGGCCGGTCTCGCCAAGGGCCGCAAGTTTGAGGTGCGCCGCGACAGCGCCATCCTTGCCCGTGTCGTCATCGCCGACACCGTCGAGGCCGATGAGGCGGTTGCCGACCTCGACCTCGCCTCGATCCCCGCCGGGGTCACCCTGGAGGTGGGCGACGAGATCATCGAACCCGTCAGCAGCGCTCCCTGATGGCCCGCATCCGCCTGGACCTCGCCCTTGTGGAGCGGGGGCTCTGTCCGTCGCGCGAGCAGGCCAAGCGCCTCATCATGGCCGGCGAGGTGCTGGTCGGCGAGCAGGTCGTCAGCAAACCCGGCTGGCTGGTTCGGCGCGACGCCGCCCTGCGCGTCAAGCAGCCGCCGCGCTTTGTTAGCCGCGGCGGTCTCAAGCTGGAGGGCGCGCTCGACCACTTTGGCCTGGATGTCACTGGCCTCGTTGCCCTCGACATCGGCGCCTCGACCGGGGGCTTCACCGACTGCCTGCTGCAGCGTGGCGCGGCAAAGGTGTACGCCTTCGATGTCGGCACCAACCAGATGGTCTGGAAGCTGCGCAGCGACCCGCGTGTCGTGTGCCGCGAGAACTTCAATGTCCGCCACCTGCAGCCGGAGGATCTGCCGGAGCCCATCGACCTGATCGTCGCCGACGTTTCCTTCATCTCGCTCACCCTCGTGCTGCCCGGGCCGATCGCGGCGCTCAAGCCGGGCGGTCAGGCGCTGGTGCTGGTCAAACCGCAGTTTGAGCTCAGTCGCGAGGAGATCGGTGCCGGCGGCATCGTTCGCGACCCCGCCCTGCATGCCAAGGCCTGCGCGCGCCTGCAGGCCTTTGTCGAGGCCCGCCCGGAACTGCGCTGGCAGGGCCTGGTCGAATCGTCGATCCAGGGCACCGACGGCAACCGTGAGTTTCTGGCCTGGTTCAGCAAGCCGGGGGCGCATTCCGCTGGATGAACGCGCGTCGCGCGTTATGCTGGCCGGCTTCATGACCGACACCGAAATCCAACAGACC
>JAEYYS010000418.1 GCA_023428335.1 Verrucomicrobiota bacterium
TGCGCTCGTGCTGCTGCTCAAAACCCTCGACCAGGGCCGCCAGGCCAGGCGCCGCCTCCAGCGCCAGCTCACCGGCCTCGGCTTCCCCGTAGTGCAGCAACTGCAGCGTGTAGGACGTGCGCGCACCGACCGCGCCACGGCCGGGCGAGCCGACATCGGTCGCTCCCGGTGCCTGGAAGGCTTCCAGTCGACCCGCCACTGCCGCCACATAACGCGGAGTCTCGGTGCCTGAAATGACATCCCAAACCAAGGCATCGGTGGGAGTTCCACCCCCGGAGACACCGGCATGGCCACCCGCGGCCAGCGAACCGTCCGGACGCTGAAAACCGCCCTCGCCATAACTCACATAAAACAGCTCGCGACCTGCGGCGTCGAACAGGGCAATGCCGTCGTTCTGACCGAGTCCCGGTGCGCCGAGTGTCTGCACAATCTGCACCTCGGGCGCCAACCCCCACCAGGTGCGGAAAGCCTCGGGATCCCCGCCGGTGACAATGAGCGATTTGCCCGCCGGCAGGATCGTGCCTGGCGCAAAGGCCCACGCCTGGGCGTCGATGAACGAACGGCTGTCGTCATCCCAGGTGTAACCGCCGAGATCCACATCGACCTCTCCGTAGTTCGTCAATTCCCAGTAATCCGCCGCACCCACGGTCTCGGACTGGCTCGACTGAATTTCCGTCAGCAGCAGTTTCGGCGGAGCGATGTCGCCATCGTCTTCCACCGTCATCTGTGCCGTCGCCTGCGTGGCGCCTTCAGCAGTGGCAGTGAGCAGCACGGCCTGCGGGCCATCGGCCAGGATGTCATCCACCGCCGCGACCTCAAAGCTCACGGTCGATTCGCCAGCAGCAAAACTCACTTCGGACGGCACGGTCGCCTCCGACGTGTCACTCGACAGCAGGCGCACCGTCAGCGCCGCTTCCAGATCGCCAAAGCGCGTCAGCGTCGCCAAAGCGGCGTTCACCCCGGCATTCTCCAGGAACGTCGCCGGGGACACCGTCAACTGCAGCAGGATCGCCGGATCGACACCATCGCCGCCGGCGCTGCCGGGCGAACCGACATCCGTGCCACTGACGGCGTTCGCCGCACCGTCCTCACCGGTGCGGGCGGCACGGTAGCGCGGCTGCGCCAAGCCCGAGGCCGGCTCCCAAACCAGGGCATCGCTGGCCAGGCCACCGGCCGAGCGACCGGCATGCCCCCCGAGCGCAGGCAAGCCCTCGGCGCGGGTGAAGCCGCCGGCGGCATAGCTGAAATAAAACACCTCGACACCGCTGGCATCGTAAAGGGCCACGCCATCGTTTTCGCCCAGGCCCGGGGCGCCGGGCGACTGAATCACGCGCACGGTCTCAGGCAACCCCCACCAGGCGCGGAAAGCGGCCGGATCGGCGGGGGTGAAGATCAACGACTCGCCTGGAGCGATGGTCGTTCCCGCCGGCAACGCCCAGGCGAGAGCCGCCGCGCGGTTGCGAGCAGAGTCATGCCAGGTGTAACCCGCCAGCGACAGCGGTTCCGCGCCAAAATGGGTCAGTTCCCAGTAGTCGCCAACACCAGCCGGCGCCCCTGCCGAAGGACTGGAATGCAGTTCGGTCAGCAGCAGTGGCGAGAGATCGACCACCGTGATGCCGGCGAACTGACTCGCCACCACGCCGTCATTGTCAGTCGCCACCGCCCGCACCGTGTGCGCCCCCGGCGTGGCACCGCTCCAGACAAACTGGTAAGGTGGATTAATCAGTTCAGCCAGTCGGTTGTCGCCATCGAAAAACTCCACCTTGGCAATGCTGCCATCGCTGTCGCTTGCCGTGGCACGGATCAGGATCGGCGTGGTGCCGCGAAAAACGCTGTCCTGCACCGGTTCCTGCAGCACCAGCGTGGGGGCAAACTTCGTCAGCGGCGCACCGGCGACCCAAAGCGGCTGCCAGCCCGCCACCGGCAGACCATCGCCATCCTCGGGGCCAGTGGCGACACCTCGGATGTTGCCCGTCGAACTGGCGACCTCCACCCCCGTGCCCTCATCCAAACCAAAGCGACCCACCAAGCCGAAGGCGGAGACGATCGAGGCATCCTTGGTGGCAGCAATGTCTTCGGCACTGCGCGCATAATTCCAGACCCGCACTTCGTCGATGGCGCCGAAGAAGGAACCGGCGCGCTGCACGGACGTGTTCAAGGCCGCGCCAATGGCAAAACGGTGATTGCTGTCGTAACGCGGCATGGCGCCGGGAATTGTGTCACGCGTTCCAACCTCGACCCCGTCGAGATAGAGTTTCCACACGCCCGCCACACCGTCATAGGTCACCGCCGCATGGTACCAGCGACCGTCCTCGATCGGCTCGTGGGTACCGAAGACCGGGAAGTTCGCCCCACCCGTCACGCCCGGCGAGGGAATCGCCTCAAAGTCAGCCGCCAGCAGGCCGTCGCGCGTGATGCCGACCAGATAATTGGTGTCGGTCGTGTTGTTGTCGGACTCGCCGCGCCCCTTGGCAAAGAGCGGCTGCACGACGATGCCGCCAACCCCGGAACTGGCCGTGGCCCCCGGCCCCTCCTTGCGGAACCACCCCTCCAGGGTCAGGCCCTTGGTCGGCGGCCCACCCACGCCCAACTCCGGCGCCGGATCGAGGGTGACGTTCTCGACAAGACCATCAAAGAACAGGGCGGTCTGCGCCGGCGGATTCTCAGGATCGACACGAACAACAATCGTCACCGGCGTGCTGCTGATGGCCTGGCCATCCGTGTCGGTGGCACGCGCCACATACTGGTAGCGACCACCGTCCAATCCCGACTCCTGCACGGTGTAGGGTTCCTCGGTCACCGTGCCAAGGAGCTTGCCATTGCGGAAAAACTCCACTTGAGTCACCGCACCATTGAAGTCGGAGGCATCGGCCGTGACAGCAAAGGCAGCCGGACTGGTGAAGATCTGTCCTTCCAGAGGCGCCGACACCAGCACATCGGGCAGCAGCGGCGCGCCAAAGAAGGCGAAGCTGAACACATCCTCGTCTGGCAAGCCTCCATCTTCCAGAACGGGCAGCGTGCTGGCATTGATGATGTCGCGACTCTCAATCACCCACAGGTTGTTCACGGGGTCCCACTGATACGAGACGATGTTGTCCGTGGTGTTGGTGCCGCCACCGGCCGGGCTGACCAGCAGGGTGCCGGTTTGCGGACTGCCTTCAGGGATCGACAGATGCCATTGGCCAACCCCCGCCTTGGTCAGCGTGAAGTCGCCCGCAGCCACATCCACGCTCGCATCGTCGTTGACCATCGCCATCGCCTGCAGGCCGTCGGTGCCGATTTTGCTGAGTGGCAGATAAACAAAGGTCACCGGGTCCTGCTCGGTGCCCGTGCCGTTGGAACCGTTGTCGCGGACGCGCAGCCGCCAGGTGCCGTCGGGCAGGGCCTCGGAGGAGGCGTAGTTGTCCTCGTTCTTGGCGTGATTGACCAGCAGGATGCCGTTCTCCGGCGTTGCCGTCGGATCCGCGGAACGCAGATCCAGCAGGGTCACCCCCGAGCCGATGTCGACCAGGTTGGAACCCAGGGCCAGACCCGGACTGCCATTGAAACGGTCGAGCGGCAGACCGTTGCCGCGACTGGCAATCCAGCCGGTGCCGCCCAGCCACTGATCGTAGGGGAAGTAGCCGAAACCAAGGTCCACGTTCACTTCCGAGCCCTGGGCCGCGCGCGAGGTGGCAAAATAATAGGCCGTCGGCGGATCAATGCCTCCAAAGGTCGCCACAGCCACCGTCGCATAGAACTGGCCGATGGTGTCGCCGAAGGGATTGTTGTTGCGACCATTCTGCGCCACCGAGGCGACCAGGGCGCCCGCGGTGAAATCGTTCTCATTGAGGAAGCTGATGGCGAAGTCGGCACGGCTTGAAGAAAAGGGCACCGGCTCCCAGCGCAGCGTTCCTCCCGTGCCGCGGAACATCGTGATCGAGGTCGAGGTGTTGAGTTCGTCGTTCTGCCGCACCAGAATCGTGCCAAACTGGGTCGAGGGCGGAGGCACTTCCTGAGCCACAACGGCTTGCGGCATCAGCAGGGCAAGCGCAACCGCCGAACACCACTGGCGAACACGAGAAACAGACAGACAAGCCAAGGCGGAAGAGGAAAACGAACTCATAAATCGAGCCCTTCCTTGAAGCACCCCGGCCGCTCTCGCGACGCCTATTAAGTGACAAAACCGACGACTCCGCGAGTTACAAACTTTTCACTCTTTATCCTCACTCAAACTCCTGTCCGACATGTCAGGAACCGCACGAAACAGGTCGAAGCGCTCCTGGAAAACCAGACTGGCACACACGTCCGCGGACTCAAATCCATCCACATCGAGGATAAATCATCAAATATGCTTCCATAACATTGAATCATAATGCCATTCCATGCCAATAACTCATTCATGCACCATCACATGACATGAATGTCATATCATCGAACCACCTCACTCAGCTTCAGTGCCGGATTGCCATCCACTCGCTGTTCCAGCTCATCAGCACAGGCGCACACCTGTCGACCAACTCACCCCCATGGTTTGCTTCAGGCACCTGGCATCTGCAGAGCGAAGACCACAGGCAGGCTCGGACGGGCTGAAGCCCGGGAGTACTTTGGTTCGACACCCTCTCCTTGCTCGCGGGCTCGCGCGGAGAGGGTGGGATTTTCCTTCGCGGACTCAGGCCATCCGAATTTGGCTGCGCCCATCTTGTTTGACGCCCTCTCCTTGCTCGCGGGCTCGCGCGTAGAGGGTGGGATTCGAACCCACGGTGACCTTTCGGCCACGCCGGTTTTCAAGACCGGAGCCATAAACCACTCGACCACCTCTCCTGGTGCGAACGGCAATCTAGCTCAGCAGTCGAGCTTGCCAAGGGCAAGTTGAGGAGGGCAAAATGCTGTCTTGCCATCGGCGGTCGACTGGCAAAGACTCGGCGGCCATGAGTTCAACCGCCCAACCGATCACCCGCCTGCGCGACCTGTCGCCGCACCAGAAGCGCTCTGGCCTGGCCGCCTGGCTGGGCTGGCTGTTCGACGGTCTGGACATGCACATCTACACGCTGGTCGCCACCCCCTTTGTGGCGGCGCTGCTGCTGCAAGGCGGGCTGTCAGCGGAACCGGCGGACGTCGACACCAAGGCGTCGATCATTCAGGCGGCCTTCCTGGTCGGCTGGGCGCTGGGCGGCGGCTTCTTCGGTCGCCTGGGCGACAAGCTCGGCCGCAGCCGCACGCTGGTGCTGACCATTCTCTGCTATGCGGGCTTCACTGGACTCTCAGCCTTCTGCACCGAGTGGTGGCAACTGCTGATCTGTCGCTTCCTCTCGGCGCTCGGCATCGGTGGCGAATGGGCGGTCGGCGCCTCGCTGCTGTCGGAGACCTGGCCGAAAAAGTGGCGTCCCTGGATCGCCGCCACCCTGCAGACGGCGGTCAACCTCGGCGTGCTGCTGGCCTGCGCCGCCGGCGCGGTGTTTGCCTGGGTTGTCGCCCAGGGCTGGATGGAGGAGAGCCCCAGCCATCGCGCGGTTTTCCTGGTCGGCATCCTGCCGGCCCTGCTGACCCTGTGGATCCGCAAGGCGGTGCCGGAGACCGAGGAATGGACCCATGCCGCGCAGACGCGCAAGCCGCCGCGCCTGCGCGAGCTGTTTGGCCCGGAAGTGGCCGGCACGACCTGGCGGGTGTTGATCATCTGCTCGGTCTCGCTCACCGCCCACTGGGCCTTCCTGTTCTGGCAGCAGGGCCTGATCCGCGCCCTGCCCGAAGTCAAATCCCTGCCCGGCCCCGACCAGACCCGCGCGGTCGTCGAGGCCCTGGTCTGGATCATGTGCGGCTCGATCCTCGGCAACTACATCGCCGGCTTCTTCGCCAAACTCTGGGGCTACCGCGCGGCCATCGTGCTCATGCTGCTCGGCTATGCTGCGTCCATGCTGACCGCCTTCCATGAGGGCGCCTCCTGGACGCATGCGCAGATGCTCGGCTGGTATGCGGTCATCGGTCTCTGCCAGGGGGTCTTCGGCCTGTTCACCATGTGCCTGCCTCCCCTCTTCCCCACCCTGCTGCGCACGACCGGTGCCGGCTTCTGCTACAACATCGGCCGCATCGTCGCCGCCGCCGGCACGGTCTTCTTCAAGCTCTACGCGCCGGTGGGCGACTACCATCGCGCCCTGTACCTGGCCGGCTGGCTGTTCATCCCGGCAGCTGCCGTTGCCCTGCTGCTGCCGCAGGAACGCAACGAGCCCGGCCCCGTCGATCAACCCGCAGACTGATCATGCTGCGCCTTCTCCTGCATCTGCTGTTCGGCGGCGTCTTTGTCTATGCCGGCGCCGTCAAGGCTTGGGATCCGGCGGCGTTTCTGCTCGACATCCGCAGCTTCGAACTGCTGCCCGATCCCTGGGCGGCCTGGCTGGCCATGAGCCTGCCCTGGCTGGAGATTTTTGCCGGGCTGGCAGTGATGACCGGCCTGCTGCGCGCCGGCGGCCTGCTGCTGCTCAATGCCTGCCTGCTCGGCTTCCTCGCCGCCATCCTCATCGCCTGGGCGCGCGGCCTCGACATCCGCTGCGGCTGCTTCGGCAGCGGTGGCAGCTCCGAGTATGTGGAGTTGCTCGTCCGCGACCTGGCCCTGCTCGGCCTCGGCCTGTGGCTGGCGCGACGGCAAAAACGCTGACATTCCCATGGCGAGGCTGACGTTGTCAGGCTTTGCCATGAAACTCGCTCCCCTCGCCGCCCTCTGTCTTGGCCTGGCAGGCGCCCTGCCCGCCGCCGACAAACTGAACGTTGTTTTCATCCTCGCCGACGACCTCGGCTGGGGCGAGGTCGGCGTCTATGGCCAGAAGAAGATCCCGACGCCGAATCTCGACGCTCTCGCGGCGCAGGGCGTGCGCTTCAGCCAGCACTACTCCGGCGCGCCGGTGTGCGCGCCCTCGCGCTGCGTGCTGATGACCGGCAAGCATCTCGGTCATGCCGAGGTGCGCGGCAATCGCTCCATGAACAAGGTTGAGCCCGACAAGTACTTCGAGGGCCAGCACCCGCTCTCCGAGGGCGCCTTCACCCTGGCCATGGCCTTCCAAAAGGCCGGTTATCGCACCGGCGCCATGGGCAAGTGGGGCCTGGGGCCGGTCGGCAGCAGCGGCGATCCCAACAAGAAGGGCATCGAGTACTTCTTCGGCTACAACTGCCAGGGCGTGGCCCACAGCTTTTACCCACCCTACCTCTGGCGCAACGACCAGCAGATCCCGATCAATGCCAAGCCCGTGCCCGGCCGCGCCCAGCAGCCCAAGGGCGAGGTGCGCATGGAGGACTGGTTCGCCGAAACCTACGCGCCCAAGCTCATGATTGCCGAGGCCGAGCAGTTCCTCGATCGCCACAAGGCCGAGCCCTTCTTCCTCTACCTGCCCTTCATCGAGCCGCACGTCTCCATGCACCCGCCGAAGGAGTCGGTGGAAAAATTCCCCGCCGAATGGGATGACCAGCCCTACCGCGGCGATGCCGGGTACCTGCCGCACCCGCGGCCGCGCGCCGGTTACGCAGCGATGATCAGCGACCTCGACAGCTACGTCGGCCGCGTGCTCGCCCGCCTCGACCAGCATGGCCTCAAGGACAAGACCCTGGTCGTCTTCAGTTCCGACAACGGTGCCACCCATCCGCGGCCGCCCTCGGCCTTCCATGTCGGCGGTGCCGACGGCAAGTTCTTCGAGAGCGTGCGCGACCTGCGTGGCTGGAAGGGCAGCGTCTATGAGGGCGGGCTGCGCGTGCCGACGATCGTGCGCCTGCCCGGCAAGATTCCCGCCGGCGTGGTCAGCAACACGCCCGGTTACTTTGCCGACTGGTTTCCGACCCTCTGCGAGGCGGCGGACCTGCCCACGCCCTCTGGGCTTGATGGCGAAAGCCTGTGGCCGGTGCTGACCACTGGCGAGGATCGCCTGCAGCGCAGCAAGCCCATGCTCTGGGTCTTCCCCGAGTATGGCGGCCAGGTCGCCGTGCGCCTCGGCCCGATGAAACTCGTGCGTCAAAACCTCAAGACCAAGACCCCCGGTCCCTGGGAGGTCTATGATCTCGACAAGGATCGCGGTGAAACGACCGACCTGTCCGCCCAGCACCCCGAACTGATCCGCCAGGCCGAGGAACTGCTGCGCCGCGAGGTCGATGCCAATGCCATCTTCCCTGTGCCCATTCCCGGTGTCACCACCGCCGCCAACTGAACCGCACTGCCACCATGTCCTTCCGTCCCCTGCTCCGCCTCGTCGCCCTCCTCCTTGGCAGCGCCGCCTGCCTGACGGCAGCACCGCCGAATGTCGTGGTCTTCCTCGCCGACGACGCCGGCTGGGGCGATTACGGGGCCTCCGGCAACACCCAGTTGCAGACGCCGAACATCGACTCACTCGCCAAGGGCGGCGTCAGCTTGGATCGTTTCTACGTCTGTCCCGTCTGCGCGCCGACCCGGGCGGAGTTTCTCACCGGTCGCTACCACCCGCGCGGTGGGGTCAAGGGCGTGTCGACCGGCCAGGAGCGACTCGACCTCGGCGAAAAGACCCTGGCCGACAGCCTCAAGGCCGCCGGTTATGCCACCGGCGCCTTTGGCAAGTGGCACAACGGCAGCCAGTGGCCCTACCATCCGATGGCGCGCGGTTTCGACGAGTACTTCGGCCACACCTCCGGGCATTGGGGCGAGTACTTTGATGCCCCGCTGGAGGACAAGGGCCAGATGGTGCGCACCCAGGGTTACATCGTCGACGTCTGCACCGACCGCGCGCTCGACTTCATCGACCGCCACCAAAAGCGCCCGTTTTTCTGCTACGTGCCCTTCACCACCCCGCACTCCCCCTGGGCGGCGCCGGCCGAGGATTGGTCGCGCTTCAAGAACAAGCCGCTCACTCAGCATGCCACCCAGACCGAGTTGGAGGTCGCCGACGAGACCCGCTGCGCCTACGCCATGCTGGAGAACCAGGATCGCAACGTCGGCCGCGTGCTGCAGCGCCTGCGCGACCTCGGGCTCGAGGAGAACACGATCGTTGTGTACTTTTCCGACAACGGCCCGAACAGCCACCGCTGGACCGGCGGCATGAAGGGCAAGAAGGGCCAGACCGACGAGGGCGGCGTGCGCTCGGTCTGCTACCTGCGCTGGCCGGCCGGCCTGCCGGCGGGTCGCACGGTGAAACCGATCAGCGGCGCCATCGACCTGCTGCCGACCCTGACCGCGCTGGCCGGCGTGCCGCGCGTTGGCGACAAACCGCTCGACGGCCGCGACCTCAGCCCGCTGCTGAAGGGTGAGACCGTCGAATGGCCGGAGCGACTGATCTTCAACTGCTGGGGGCAGAACGTCAGCGTGCGCAGCCAGACGCATCGTCTCGACAACACCGGCAAACTTTTCGACATGATGGCGGATCCGGCGCAGACGACGCCGATCAACGCCCGTGAACCCGAGCTGGCGGGTCGCCTTCAGGCGGCGGTCAAGGCCTGGCGACTGGAGATGTTTGGCAGCGCTGAACCGCCGCCGGCACCAGCCAAGGGCAAAGGCGGCAAGGGGGGCAAGGGCGCCGCCAATGCGGTCGATCCGCGCCCCTTCACCGTCGGCTACCGCGAATTTCCCATCACCCTGCTGCCGGCACGCGATGGCGAACCGCGCGGCGGTGTGCAGCGCAGCAGCAACGCGCCGAACTGCTCCTACTTTGTCCACTGGACGAGCCTGGACGACCGTCTGGTCTGGAACATCGACGTGCACACCGCCGGCACCTACGAGGTGAGCGTCGATTACACCTGTCCGCTTCCGGATGCCGGTGCGAAGATCGAGCTGAGCTTTGGCGACAGCCGCCTCACCGGCACGGTGCAGCCGGGCTGGGATCCGCCGTTGTACACGAATCAGGACACCCTGCCGCGACCGCACGGCGAAAGCACGATGAAGGAGTTTCGCACCCTGCCGCTGGGTCGCCTGCGCCTGGAGGCGGGCATCGGTCCACTCAGCCTGTGCGCCCTGGAAATCCCGGGCGCGTCGGTGATGGACCTGCGCCGCCTGACGTTGACGCTGGTTGAGTGAACCGGCTCACATGACCATGCCTCCGTCGACCGCGAGCACCTGGCCGGTGATGTAGCGGGCTTCGGCACTGGCGAGGAAGAGCGCGGCGGCAGCGATGTCGGCCGCCTGACCGAAGTCGCCGAGCGGGATTTTCTCCAGCACGGCCGCCTTGATCTTCTCGTCGAGCACGCCGGTCATGTCGGTGCTGATGAAGCCCGGGGCGATGACGTTGGCGGTGACGCCGCGACCGGCGAACTCGCGGGCCAGCGACTTCGTGAAGCCGATCAGGCCGGCCTTGCTGGCGGCATAGTTGGCCTGGCCGGCGTTGCCAATGAGGCCGATGACGGAAGCGACGTTGATGATGCGCGCGCCCTTCTGCTTGAGCAGGCTGCGCTGCACCGCCTTGAGCATGTGGAAGGCGCCCTTGAGGTTGGTGTCGACGACGAAGTCCCAGTCTTCCTCGCTCATGCGCAGGAGCAGGCCGTCCTTGGTGACACCGGCGTTGTTGACCAGGATGTCGACCTGGCCGAAATCGGCGAGCACGGCCTTGCCGAGTTCGGCGGTGGCGGCGGCATCGGCGACATCGACGGCATAGGCCTTGGCGGCGCCGGGATGGGCGGCGTTGATGGCGTCGGCAGCGGCCTGCGAGCTGGCCTCGGTGCGGCTGACCACGGCTACTTTCGCGCCTTCGGCGGCTAAGTTTTCAGCGTTGGCGCGGCCGATGCCTCGGCCCGCGCCGGTGACGACGGCGACTTTGTCCTGGAGTTTTCCCATGCGCCATCATGGCGACGCGCACGGGAGAGTCAAGACGCGGGCTCAGACGCCGGCCTCGATCATCTGGGCGAACTCGGCGAAGAAATACTTCGCGTCGTTCGGACCGGGGGCCGCCTCAGGGTGGTATTGCACGCTCATCACCGGTGCCTCACGATGGCGCATGCCCTCGACCGTACCGTCGTTGAGGTTGATGTGGGTGACCTCGACGTTCGAGGGCAGGCTGGCGGGATCGATGGCGAAGCCGTGGTTCTGGCTGGTGATGGCGACCTTGCCGGAGCGCAGGTCCTTGACCGGCTGGTTGCCGCCGCGGTGGCCGAACTTGAGCTTGAAGGTGCGGCCGCCGTAGGCGTGGCCGAGCACCTGGTGGCCGAGGCAGATGCCGAAGATGGGCTTCTTGCCGATCATCGCGCGGATCTGCTCGTGGATGTAGCCGAGCGCGGCGGGATCGCCGGGGCCGTTGGAGAGGAAAACGCCGTCCGGATTCTTCGCCAGCACGTCCGCGGCCGGGGTCGAGGCCGGCACAACGGTGACGCGGAAACCGCTCTGGCGCAGGCCGCGCAGGATGTTGCGCTTGATGCCGAAATCGTAGGCGACGACGTGATGACGGGCCTCGCCCAGCGGCAGGAAGGCGCCCAGCGGACCGCCCTCGCGGTTCTGGCTCGGGCTGGGAATGTCCCAGGCGCGGCTCTCCAGATCCTCCGGATCCCAGGTGTAGGCCTTGGGTGTACTGACCTCCTTGACGAAATCGCTGCCACTCATCGGCGGGCTGTCGGCGGCGGCGCGCACCGCTTCCTCAATCGTCAGCTCGGTGGTGATCACCGAACGCATGGCGCCGCGGGTGCGCAGGTGCGTGGTCAGGGCACGGGTGTCGACCCCCTGGATGCCGGGGATGTCCCACTCCTTGAGGTAGGCATCGAGCGAGGCCGTGCTGCGCCAGTTGCTGGGCACTTCGCAGAGTTCTTCGACAACAAAACCGCGCACATGCGGGCAGTCGCTCTCCGGGTCCAGGCCGTTGACGCCGGTGTTGCCGATCATCGGATAGGTCATGGCGACGATTTGCCCCCGGTAGGAGGGGTCCGTCAGCACCTCCTGATAACCGCTCATGGAGGTATTGAAGCAGGCCTCACCGGTGCGTGTGCCGGCTGCGCCAAAGGATTCGCCTTCAAAATACCGTCCGTCTTCGAGTGCCAGGATTGCTTTCATCAAAATGGGAAACTTTCGCACCTAGCGCGGCTGGCGGGGGAATGCAAGAGGGGCCTGAGAAATCGCTCGCCTGCGCGCCCGGCCGCTCTAGGTTGCAGTCGAATGCACACGGAGCATGACATTCAGTACGCCCTGGAAATGACGCGGGTCCTGCACGAGCCGGACCGGCGCATCGACACCTTCGGCAGCACCCGCTTCGAGTTCCAGCTCGTCACCGAGCTCATGGATCAGGTGAACACCACCCGCATCCGCCAAGGCCAGATCACCGCCGAGAAACCGCTCATCCTGCGCCCGGACCCGCAGATGGCGGCCGACTTCGATTTTGAGGGCTTTGGCCCGCAGGGCGCCGCCTTCGGCGAGTTCCTCAAGGAGAACCTGCACCGTCTGGCCGTGCTCAAGTACGGCTTCCGCTTTCGCATGGACGAGATGACCGAGGAAATCGTCCACGACCCGATGGAGGCGGTCTGCGGCCGCCTGCTCGAGGACATCCGCGCCTCCGGCAACCCGATGCGCGCGGTCATCGCCGGCGTCGACGACGCCTGGGAAATCTGTCTGCTGCGTTTCACGGTCGAAATGATCGAAAAATCCCAGCAGATCAACCTGTTCGACTTCAAGCGCCGCGGCCTCCTGGGCTGAGCCCACGCCGACCCCGCCATGGCCAGGGCCCAGTTCAAGATCCTCGTCTACCTCGTGGTGCTGGGCCTGACGCTCGGCAGCATGGCCCTGGCCTATTACATCTACATGAAGGTGCTGTCGCCCGAGGAGCGCCTGCGCGAGGAGCTCTCGCGCATCCGCCGCACGGAACTGCCGAAGATCGACCCCGGCCTCAAGCGCTTCGACGCCGCCGCCGCCCTGCTCAAGGAGGGTCGCTTCAACGAGGCTCGCGAGGCCTTGTTCCGCATCGTCCAGCAGTTCCCCGAGTCCGCCGCCGCCCCCGAGGCCAAGCGCATCATCGGCGAGATCAACATGGATGAGCTGTTCTCGCGCGAGCCGGTGCCGGGCAAGCGCGACTACATCGTCCAGCCCGGCGATTCCCTCGCCCTCATCGCCTCCCGCCAAAACACGACGATGGACCTGCTCATCCGCCTCAACGGCCTGATGGGCGCCACCCTGCACCCCGGCGACCACCTCACGGTCCTGCCGGTCAGCTTCAACCTCGTCGTCGATGCCTCAGCCAAAACCGTCACCCTGCGCCGGGTGGCCGGCGAAAAAGAGGTCTTTTTCAAGGAATACCAGGCCGCCGACCTGCGTCTTCCTGCCGGCATGAAACTGCCTGCTGAAATGGAGATCAAGGGCAAGTCGGCCATGCTCGACGGCCGCGCCGTGCTCTCCACCGATCCGCGCTATGCCGAAGCCGACAAGTGGCTGCCCGGCAGCCGTGCTGGCGTCGTTTTGCGCACACCGCCACCTCCAGAACCAGCTCCACCGCCCGGCCCGGATGGGCGCCAGGCCCCGCCACCGGCACCGCCGCCGGGCATTTTTCTCAGCAGTGAAGACCTTGAGGAGATGTTTGCCCTCGTGCGAAACGGCTCCAAGCTCTACCTGATCCGCTAACCCACCCCTTTCCCCATGAAACAAGTCCTGGATTTCGAAAAACCCGTCGCCAAACTCCGTCAAGAGATCGAGGAGGCGCGCCGCAAGCTCGCCGCCAAGCCGAGCGACAAACTCGCCACCCAGATCGCTGAGTTGGAGAAGAAGGCCGACACCCTGCTGAGGGACATCCACGACAACCTCAACCCCTGGCAGCGCGTGCAAATTTCCCGCCACATCAACCGACCCTTCATGCTCGACTACGTCCGCCAGTGCTGCGACGACTTCATCGAGATCCATGGCGACCGCCACATCGGCGATGACGCCGCCATGCCGGCCGGCTTTGCCACGATTGGCGGCCGCAAGGTCGTCGTCATCGGCCACCAGAAGGGTCGCGACACCAAGGAGAACCTGCTGCGCAACTTCGGCAGTGCCCACCCCGAGGGCTATCGCAAGGCCCTGCGCGCCATGCGTCTGGCGGAAAAATTCGGCCTGCCCGTGGTCACCCTCATCGACACCCCCGGCGCCTTCCCCGGCATCGGCGCCGAGGAGCGCAACATCGCCGAGGCCATCGCCTTCAACCTGCGCGAGATGATGACCCTGCGCACGCCGGTCGTCGCCGTTGTCATCGGCGAGGGCGGCTCGGGAGGCGCCCTCGGCATCGGCATCGCCGACCGCGTGCTCATGCTCGAAAACGCCTACTACTCGGTCATCAGTCCCGAGGGCTGCGCCGCCATTCTCTGGAAGCACCGCGAACACGCGCCCGAGGCGGCCAGCGCCCTCAAGCTCAGCGCCCAGGACCTCGCCAAGCTCGGCATCATCGACGGCATCATCCCCGAGCCGACCGGTGGCGCCCACCACGACCACGCCGCCGCCGCCGCCTCGCTCAAGGACGGTGTGCTCGCCGCGCTTGCCGAATTGGAAGGCAAGCCGGTTGAGCAACTGCTCGAGCAGCGTTACCAAAAATTCCGCGACCTGGGAAAATACACGGAGAACTGAGCCCAAGCCGACGTGTTTTCCTTCATGCCCCCTGTGACTGTCCGCGCCCTCGGCGCGTCCCTGCTGCTGACCTCTTGTACCGTCGGCCCCGACTTTGCCGCTCCCGACCTCAAACTGCCCGGCCGCTGGAAACAGTCGCCGGCCAGCGAGGCCACCACACCGGCGCCCGACACTTGGTGGACCCTGTTCCGCGACAGCGAGTTGAACGGCCTCGTCGACCGCGCCCTGGCCGGCAACCAGGAACTCGCCGGCGCCCTGGCACGCGTGCAATCGGCCCGTGCGCTGTCGCAGATCGAGCGCGCCGCCTGGTTCCCGCAGCTCGGCATCCTCAACACCACGACCTTTGAGCGTCTCTCCGCCAAGAGCGTCGGGGCCAACCTGCCCTCCGGCGCCAGCCTGCCCGAGCTCGAGCGTGACCGCTACCGCCTCTTCCTCGACCTCAACTACGAGCTCGACCTCTGGGGCCGCGTGCGCCGCGGCGTCGAGGGCGCCCGCGCCCGCGAACAGGCCCAGCGCGACCTCGTCGATGCCCAGCGCCTCATCGTCGCCGCCGAAGTCGCCCGCCACCACTTCCTCACCGCCTCACTCGAAGCCCAGGGCCGGATCCTCAAGGAAACGGTCGCCCTGCGCCAGGAGGCGCTCGACCTGCAGACCTCCCGCTTCCAGGGCGGTCTCGCCAATGAAATGGACGTCGCGCGCGCCCGCACTGAGCTGGAACTGACCCGCGCCGACCTGGTCGCCATCGAACGCCAGCGCGGTTCGCTGGAGCACGCCCTCGCCGTGCTCTGCGGCGAACCGCCCGCCGGCTTCGAGAAGCAGCGCAGCGCCCGCCTGCCGGCACCGCCGCGCGTGCCTGCCGGCCTGCCCAGCACGGTCCTGCAACGCCGCCCCGATCTGCGCGCCGCCGAACAGAACCTGCGCGCCGCCAACGCCGCCATCGGCGTCGCCACCGCTGACTTCTTCCCGAGCTTCCGCCTCGTCGGCACGGCCGGCCTGGAAAGCGTCGGTTCCGAGGATTTCCTGCAGGGCCGCGCCAAGGCCGCCAACCTCGGTCCGCAGGTCACCCTGCCGATCTTCCAGGGCGGTCGCCTGCTCGGCGGCCTGCGCGGTGCCCGCGCCCGCCACGAAGAGGCCATCGCCGCCTACAAGCAGACCGTGCTCACCGCCCTGCGCGAGGTTGAGGATGCCCTGCTCGACGCCCGCACCTTCGAGCGCCAGCGCGCCGCGGTCGCCGCCGCGGTCGCCGCCGCCCAGGAAACCGCCAAACTCTCGCGCCTGCGCTACGACCGCGGCCTGTCGAACTACTTCGAAGTCGTCGATGCCGAGCGCGTCGTGCTTGCCGCCCGCCTCAGCCAGGCCCAGCTCGACGGCCAGCGACTGGTCGCCGCCGTGCAGATGCTGCGCGCCCTCGGTGGCGGCTGGTGATCACCAGTCGGCCCCCGGCGGCCGCAGCTTGCCGAGGTACCAGGCCAGCAGGGCCGGGCCGCTGAACACCCAGATCAGCGCGCCCCCAGCCAGGTAGGGACCGAAGGGCAGCTTGCTGCTCCAGGCCGCCAGGCCGAAGAGGCGGGTTGCCCCCGACAAAAGGGTGCCGAGCACCGAGGCGGCAAAGACAGTGAAGATCACCGCCTGCCAGCCGAGGAAGGAGCCGATCATCATCAGGAACAGCACGTCGCCAAAGCCCATCGCCTCGCGCGGAATCACTACCTCGCTGGCCGTGCCCTCGAGCAGCGTCACGTCCTCGATGCGGAATTCCTGGACGTCGCCGGCCGCAGGACGCACCACCAGTTTCTCCGCCCACAGCTCCACGCTGGCATCGCGCCACTCACCGGCATTCGTCTTCAGGCGCGCGCAGGCGAGCACCAGGCGATCGCTGGCGCGGACAAACAAGTCCTCCCAGGCGTAGGCCTCGCCGTCCAGGGTCACGATCGGCGGCAGGTTCTCGTCGGGCTGGGTGACACTCCACGGCTGCTGGCCGTCGAAGCGGTGGCGCTTGCGGCCGAAGGCGAGCTTGCCGAGTTCCACCACCAGCCAGAGACCGCCGAGACCGAGCGCGGCGCTGCCGAAGGAGACCAAAAAACCGTTCAGCCGCGTCTCCTGACCGAGCAGGTCCGGCAGCAGGGTGGCGCAGAACAGGCCGGCCACCGTGCCACCGAGGGTGATCGGGTGCGGCAGCAGGTAGTGCTCGATGTCGATGAAGGTGCCCGCCACCAGCAGGGCGGTGAACAACCAGAGGCAGAGCAGGCGCGGCCCCCAGTCAGCCGCCAAAGCCCAGTCGCCGCCAAAGCGCAGGAAGACCGCGTAGAACAGCACGCCGGTGACCAGCTCAACGACCAGGTACCGCACCGGGATCGGCGCGCGGCAGTTGGCGCAGCGGCCGCGCAGGAACAACCAGCTGAGCACCGGCAGGTTCTGATGCCAGGGAATCTGCCAGCGGCAGGACGGACAGAAGGACCGGCGCGGTTCATTGACCGAGAGGCCGCGCGGCAGCCGATGGATGACGACATTCAGAAACGAGCCAATGCCCGCCCCGATGAGGAAGACGAGGCAATGGAGCAGGGCGACAAGGATCTGATACCGGAGCATGCGGCCGCATCATTGCCCGCGCCTGGGGCGGGCGACAAGTCCGCAGTTGCACCGACTCAGGGCAGGCGCACCATGGCCGGCTCGGGGTACTCGAAACTGCGTCCCTCGAAATTGCGGATGAGGGTGCGCTGTTCGTCGCGCAGCAGCACGTAATCGGGATTGACCGGCACCTTGCCGCCGCCGCCGGGGGCGTCGATGACGAACTGCGGCACCGCGTAGCCGGTGGTGTGACCGCGCAGCTGCTCAATGATGTCGACCCCGGCCTGCACGCTGGTGCGCAGGTGCGAGCTGCCCTGGATGAGATCGCACTGGTACAGGTAGTAGGGCCGGACACGGCACATGAGCAACTTGTGCACGAGCGACTTCATCACCTCGGCATCGTCGTTCACTCCGCGCAGCAGGACACTCTGGTTGCCGAGCGGCACACCGTGGTCGGCCAGACGGCCGAGCGCCTCGCGCACCTCGGTGGTCAGTTCGCGCGGGTGGTTGGTGTGAATGCTCAGCCAGAGCGGGTGGTAGCGCTGCAGCAGGCGGCAAAGCTCGGGCGTGATGCGCTGCGGCAGAAAGATCGGCACGCGGCTGCCAATGCGCAGGAACTCGATGTGCGGGATGGCGCGCAGGCGCGACAGGATGGCCTCCAGCTTGGCATCGCTGAACAGCAGGGGGTCGCCACCGCTGAGCAGAACGTCGCGCACCTCGGTATGCTTTTCCAGGTAGCGGAAGGCGGCCTCGTGATCGGTGTGCAATTCCTGTTCGCCGACGCCGCTGACCACACGGCTGCGCGTGCAGTAGCGGCAGTAGCTGGCGCAGCGGTCGGTCACCAGAAACAGCACGCGGTCCGGATAACGATGCACCAGCCCGGGCACCGGCATGCGGCCATCCTCGCCACAGGGGTCGGCCATCTCCTCGGGATCGTCCCAGGTCTCCTCGATGCGCGGGATGACTTGGCGCCGGATCGGGTCCTCGGGATCCTCGGGATCGATCAGGTTGAAATAGTGGGGCGTGATCGCCATCGCCAGCTTGTTGCCACTGAGCAGGACGCCGGCTCGCTCCTCATCGGTCAGCACCAGATGCTTCTCCAACTGGGCCAGGGTGGTGATGCGATGGCGCAACTGCCATGCAGCAGAGTTCCACTGCTCCGGCGGCACGAGTTCGTCCCGCCAGAATCCAGGGGCGTGCGAACGAAACTCCTTCTCGGGAAGCGTGGCGGGCGGCGGGCGCATTGGGGATTCTAGAGCAAAGGTTACGACCGGGAAAAAGCACCTGTCAAACTTGTTGCGGAAAAAGATGGCAAAAAGGCCTATGGGCCAGGGACCTCCGTGCGTTACGTTTGACCTGCGGCCATGATCCTTTCTCTCTTGCGCGACCTGCTCCCCTCCCCCGCCATTGAGATCATCCGCCTCCTCAAGCAGTCCTCGGGCATGACGGTGAATGAGTTGCGTGCGCCGCTCAAAATGAGCTACATGGGCGTCAAACAGCACTGCGACGCCATGGTCCGCAAGGGTTACCTCGACACCTGGCGCCACCCGGTGCCACACGGTCGCCCGGAAAAGATCTACCGTCTGACCGCCCGACTCAACCCGGTCTTCGATGCCGGCTGCAGCGGGCCAGTTCTGGAACTGCTCGCCCAGGCCGAACGGGTGTTCGGCCCCAACGCCGCGGAAAAGCTGCTCTACGCCTGGCTGCAGGAGCGCACCGCCCGTTTCCAACCGGCGGTCGATGCCGAGGAGGTCCTGGAAAA
Source organism: Verrucomicrobiota bacterium (assembly GCA_023428335.1). Classification (GTDB taxonomy): domain Bacteria; phylum Verrucomicrobiota; class Verrucomicrobiia; order Verrucomicrobiales; family Verrucomicrobiaceae; genus Prosthecobacter. The sequence continues at coordinate 18,810 of JAEYYS010000418.1, forward strand.
CAAGGCCATCGTGCTCGCCCGCCTGCGCACTCAGGAGGGCTGCCTGTCGGCGGTCGAACGTGCGCCCACCGGCGCCCTGCGCCTGGTCGACTACCACTGTCCCTTTGCCGAGGTCGTGAAAAAGTACCCACTCGTCGAAAAGATCGAGTGCGAGATGATCGAGCGCCTGCTCGGCTGCTCGGTCGGTCGCTCGGTCGAGGAAAATTCCGGTCTGCGCCGCGTGATCTACCGGCTCGACCGCGCCGGCGAAGCCTGAACCGCCGCTGGGCCGGGTTTTCCCAGACGCCAAGTCCGGGTTCAGAGCGCCAGATGACCGAGCGCCAGCAGGCCGTAATACGTGTACTCGGGATCGAGCACGTCATCGGTCCAGTTGCCATGGAAACCGCCTTCGGCACTCCACAGCGAATCGAGAAAATCGAGGCAGGGTTCGCGCAAACGCGCCAGCGCCTGAGGCTGATCGGAGAGCGCATGCAGGGCCACTGCGGTCGACAGCAGATCGGGCACCGGCGCCCCCGGCACCGCCAGGAAACCGCCGTCCGGCAGGCATTGCCGTTCCAGCCAAGTCAACGCCGCCGCGGGCGGTGGCAGTTGCAAATGGCGGTAGAGCGACAGCATGGCGGCGGTCGCCGTGGTCGAACCCAGCGTCAAACCGGGCTCGTTCGACCACGCACCATCGGGCGTCTCCAGTCGATCCATGCAGTTGGCGATAGCCAAAGCGTCGGGCGGCAGCAGGCCCAGATCCTGGTAGGCGCCCCAGGCGATCAGGCAGCCGTAGGCGCTACCGTTGCCGCGACCGGGCGACTGATGGTACCCGCCATCCGGCGTGCGCCAGCGCTCCAGTCGCTCGGCCAAGCGCAGGCGCGCCGGCTCCGGCAGGCCTTCCAGGCCGAGACCGGCATGGCAGCGCGCCAGGCAGCAGAGGTGCACAAAATCCAGTCCCTCGCCATCGCCATAGCCTGCCAGCCAGGCGCGGGTCGGCTCCAGCGGCACGCTTTCCTGCAGGGCGGAAAGGCCTTCGAGTCCGAAGACCGTGTAGTAGAGATCAGGGCGACCGCCGCGATCAAGGAATCCGCCCGCCAGGTGCAGGCGCGAACGCAGAAAAGCGGCGACCAGACCGGCCGACTCGCCGAGCAGCTTCGGCGCCACCCGCGCCACCTGCAGCATTTCGAGGCGGAACGACATGACCTCAGC